>NZ_JARDJI010000019.1:0-101585 GCF_039907765.1 Mesorhizobium sp. CC13
ACCAGGACCAGCTTGCCGTCCTTGTTCTTGCGGGCATTGGCGATGAACTCGGCCGAGATTTTCGCCTTGTCGTGGCCATAGGGCAGCAGATGCTCCGACGGGATGCCGATCTTCGCCCCGATCTCCTGGATCGGCTTCTTCTTGGCCTCGCGGGCAATCTGGATATCGGTCTTGTACTCGGCCATCGCGGCTCCTCCGAAAATCATGTCGCAAACAAGCGGGGCTGTGCCCGTCCTATGACCCCATAGAAGCCCGACACCGGTTTCTGCCGCCGTCTCAAAACAGCCGCCCAATGCACGGATTGCGACAGGGTCGTGCGGTCGGAGCAGGCCCTTGCGATTGCGGCGCCGTCAAGGCGCCGCACACGTAGCTGGTCGGGAGACGGCTGATCGCCGTCAGCGGTCGAGCACGCTGCGGATCTCGACGATCTGCGAGCGGGCGCGCAACAGGTTGAAACCCATCGTCGCCAGGTGCGACGGGAACAGGAAGCTCGATTCGTTGCCGTTGGAGATGATCCAGGGCTGCATGTTGAGCGCGTCGCGCATCTGCGTCTGCATGGTGTCCCACAGCGTCGCCAGGTTGCGCTCGCGGATCACCGCCGAGAAGTCCGTATGTGTCGCGCTCAGTATGCCGTAATAGGCATAGAGCTGGCCGTAGGCGAACCAGAAGCGGTCGTCGGCGCGCGGGTCGAACCAGCCGGCATCCGAGGCCTCGATCTGGCTGCGCAGGATGTCCGAGGTGGAACCCATGTCGCCGGCGATGCGGTCGAGGAACTGCAGCAGGTTGTCGGCGCGGGCATCGAAGGTCGCCTGGCACTGTTCGAGGCTGGTGTTGAAGCCGCGCAGCTTGCCGATCGCCTCGCGGTAGACGCTCGGCGTCGGGCGCGTCGGGCCGCGCATGCCGATGTACCAGGCGTCCTCGTCCCAGGCGAGCGCGGTGCGCGCGTCCTGCAGGTTCTGGTCGATGCGCGAGGTGCCGCGGGCGCGGCCGAGCGTGTCCACCAGTTCCGTGGTCGTGCGGCGCAGCACCTGGTTGATGCCGAGCTGGAAGGCGGCCTTGTTGTCGAAGAAGGGCGTGTTGCGCCAGGATACGCCGAAGAAGCCGAGCTTCGAGGCCAGCATGGAGGAGATCCAGGCATTCTGGTTGACGTTGAAGTCGATCAGATCGGCGGCCACGGCGGCGATTTCGGAGCGCTTGCAGCTCTGCGGCGCGGGCGCCGTCTGCGCGGTCGTCCCGGCTGCCGCGGCGGCCGGCTGACCGCTGCCCTCGGCGGTCCCTGTCGTGCCGGCGATCGGGTCCCCTGCAACCGCGTTGGTGGCCTGGGCGGAGGCAGAATCCGCCGCGACGCGGGTCGGATAGTCCGGATCGAAGCTCTTCCAGAACTGCGTCACGTAGAAGAAATAGGCATAGAGGCCGACGATGCCGACGACGATCAGGCCAAGCACCGCCCGCAGCGTCAGGTTGCGGTTGCCGTACCAGCGGCCGACCCACATGAAGGGCCAGAGCAGGATGCCGATGACGAGGCCGATGCCGCGTCCGATCAGCTGGAATATCCGGGTGAAGAAATTCACGATCGGATCGAGCATTGTCAAAGGTCCCCTCAGTCGGTCAGGCCGTAGAGCTGTGCGCGGAACGCCGCCTTGTCCTTGAGATATGAGTTTTTCAACGTGTCGACAACGTTGGCGCGCCAGACCTCGTTGAGACTTTCATAGTCCTTGTAGAAGCCCTGCTTGTTGAAGACGTAACGCGACACGAAGTCCGCGGGCACGAATTCCGAGATCAGCCGGTTGGTCAGCCACGCGTCCGAATGGTCGGGCTTTGCCCGCACCACCAGGAAGCGGTGCAGCGGAAACACCTCTTCAAGCCTCAACTGCCCGAACTGCGCGACCTCGCGCTTGGCGCCGTTGAGGAAGGGGAAGGTGCCGTCGCTGGTGATGGCGTCGGCGTGGCTGTGGATCCAGGTCTGCAGCCACACCTTGTCGACCTTGTTGAGATCGCGTTTCGGCTCGGCCGCGCGGATCAGCGCGCGCACCGCCATCTCGGCGCGGTGCTCGAGGTAGCCGGAGCTTTCGATCCAGGAGGCGCGCGGCAGGTCGAGCCGGCCGGTGGAGGCCAGGAACTTGAACACCTTGTCGGCATCGCGGATCGACAGGTAGCTCACCTGCCACGGCCGCGAGCGGCGGAATCCGGGGGCGGACGGATCGGATATGACGGTCGTGACGTCGCGGTCGACGAATACGTAGAGCCCGCCGAAATGGCTGGTCCAGAAGGCGTTGTGGCGGAAGATCACCTGGTCGGGAACCAGCGCGTTCTCGCGGATGTCGCCGCAGACCTTGGCGAGTTCGACCATGCGCTGCAGCATTTCGTCGTCGCGCCAGGCATCCGGCTCCTGCTTCAGCCGGTCGACGAGCTTGCCCAACTCGGCGGCCTTGCCGAGCACGTCCTCGGCCGACAGCACGCGGAACTCGACCTGGTTGATCGACAACAGGTCCTCGATGTCCTCGACCTTGGAAACCGAATCCTCGATCTCGCCGTAGATCACGTCCTTGATCGTCAGCGCGTCGATGGCGCGCTGGTTCCTCGACATGAACTCGTAGACCAACTGCGAGGTGTTGGAAAACGCCGTGTGCACCACCGGCAGGTCGATCTGCGACGGGGTCAGGATGATGAAGCGGCGGTTGACCTCGTTGGGGTCGAGATACTGGTAGTCGCCGAGTTCCTCGGCCACCTGCGGCGAAAAGCCGGTGCGGTCGATGTCGAAGCTCTGGAGCTTCGTCGGCTTGAGCCCGAACGCCGTCAGCGCCTTGTTGTAGCGCCCGATCAGATGCGGCTCGTCGACCGGCAGCAACCGACCCCAGATCAGTTCGTTGTCGCGCAGGAGGTCCATCAGGATTGCCCCTCACCCTTACCCTCTCCCCGTGAAGGACGGGGAGAGGGGGGCGTCAGCGTCGCGGCCATCCTCCTTCTCCCCGTCGTTACGGGGAGAAGGTCCGGCAGGGGATGAGGGGCGCACCAGACGGTCAATGTCGTTTTTCTCCATATCCGGCATATCCGGCAGCGGCGACAAAACGAAGGTCGGTGGCAATGATTTCCGGGTCCAGTCGACCCTCCAGTGCTGCAAGGATTGTCTCGACGACAGGCTCGCGTTCCTTCAGTACATCCACGTTCCAGAAGCGCAGGACCGACCAGCCCTCAGCCAGCATTTGATCGTCCCGTATCCTGTGGGTGTTTCCTGCGTGCTGGCTGCCGTCAACTTCCACGACCAGGCGCGATTCCCGGCATGCAAAGTCCGCGTAGTACGGTCCGATCGGAAACTGCCTGTTGAACTTGTGGCCGCCCAGTCGCCGGTCGCGAAGCTCTGCCCACAGTGCCTGTTCGGCATCGTTGTCAGCCTTGCGGAGCGAACGCGCTCTGTTGGTCTTGGCGGGTTGCGGTCCACGCATCAGATCGCCTCTCATCCTTACCCTCTCCCCGTGCAATACTGGGAGAGGGGGGCGTCAACGTTGCCGCTTCGACCTTCTCCCCGCGTGCGGGGAGAAGGTGCCGGCAGGCGGATGAGGGGCAACTGGAACTCACGCATTCCACAGCCCCTTCGCCTTCAGTTCCTCCATCTCCTTCGCCGCCCGCTCGCGCAGCCGCGCGTCGCGCAGCAGCTTGGACACCGCCGCATCGTCCGACTTGTCGGAGTAGCGGAACTCGCTGTCGGCGTAGCGGTTGATCTCCTGCATGACCATCTCCATCGAGAACGGCCCGCGCAACTCCTCGATCATCGACTTCTTCTCGTCGTAGCCCTTGTGCATGAAGGCTTCGGGCTTTTCGAACCAGTCGTCCGGCAGCTCGATGTCCATGGCGCGCATCTTGATCGCGTCGGTGACGTTCTTTATGGCGCGGCCGGTGAAGCGCGGCTCGGCCTCCTTGATCATGTGCAGGTAGGTGCCGACGTCGGCCAGCGTCTTCGGCGCGCCGTTGTCCTTCATGAAGCGCTCGTAGACCTTGATCAGCCCGTCTTCCTGCGGCTTTTGGTGCTCCTCATAGGCCTCCGAGACGGCGCGCTGGATTTCCTGGGCGGCATAGAGCTCGTGCTCGCCCAGCGGGATCTTGTGGTTCTTGCCGGCCAACAGGACGAAGATGTCGATGTAGTCGTCGCGGGTCTGCGGCCCGTCGACGAGCCAGCGGGCGCCGGCGCGCTGGCGCAGCGCGTCGTCGACGTTCTCGGGGTAGTTGGAGAACATGCCGAAGGAGCAGTTGCCGCGCACCACGGTGCCGGCGCCGGCAAACGCATCCATCAGCACGCCGGTGATTTCCTGCTGGCCGGCGGACGCCCGGTCGTCGGAGCGCTTGGCCGCCACCTGGTCGATGTCGTCGATGGTGCCGAAGCCGATAGCGCGCGGGTTGAGCACGTTGTTGATGAACTGGCGGCAGTTCTGGCCCGACTTGCCCTGGTAGGACGAGATCTGGTCGACGCCGAAATTCTCGTAGGCGAAGGGATAGCCCGCGACCTGGCAATAGCCGTTGACCAGGCCGGCGATCATCTGGATCAGCGTGGTCTTGCCGGTGCCGGGGGCACCGTCCCCGATGAAGGTGAACAAGAACCCGCCGAGCTCGACGAACGGGTTCATCTCCCTGTCGAAGTCGTAGGCCATCAGCATCTTGGCGAGCCTGACCGACTGGAACTTGGCGATGTGGTTGCCGACGACCTCCTCGGGCTTCTTGAAGGTCATCACCAGCGGCTTCGACTTCCTGCCGGGCGCCACGTCGAAACCGTCGAGGGTGAAGTCGTCGGCGTCGATGCGGATGTGGGCGTTCTCGAAGGCGCCGAGCCCGTCGAAGCGGCCCTTGCGCTGCAGCAGGCCTTCGATGGCCGTGCGGGCGAAGGCGCGGGCGCGGGTCATCAGGTCGGCGTCGTCCTTGGTGCCCGACAGCGCCCGGTCGAGCCCGGCGATCAGCGACTTCACCGCGTCCTGCGGCGTATCGAACAGGAAGTCGGGCTCGGCGATGTCGTTTGACGCCTCGCCGTCGCTGTCGATCAGCTGGGCCAGATAGGAGGCGAGCGAAAACGCCGCGACATAGGCCGACGCCGACAGAAGCTTCTTGAAGTGCCCGGCCTCGTCGCCCTCGAGCGGGCTGCGCGCGTTCTTGGCCTGCAGCGCCTCGAGGTCGGTCGAGCGCGCGAACACGTCGGAGACGGCGAGCGCCACCGCGATGCCGCGGCGGGCACGGTAGAGCAGCGTGTGCTGCGAAATCGACAGCAGCTGGTCGTCGGGGCGGATGGCTGCGACGGTCTTCTGCAGCTCGACCTCGCGCGTCTTGCGGATCGAGCCGGTCGAGACCGTCGAGACGAAACGCCTGTTGGTGCCGGCAAGGGCCGTGCCCGACTGGCCGGAGCTGTCCTCCAGCACGACGATGCGGGTGATGAAGCTCTGCGCGGTTGAGCGATGCTTTTCGATGTCGGCTTCGGAAATCGTGGTCAGGCCGGTGTCCATCAGATTTCTCCCCGTGTCGAAACGTGCATCCTGTGAGAGCTTCCCCCACTCCGCCTCGCTGCGCGAGGCACCTCTCCCCCCTCCGGAGGGAGAGGAAGGGCGGCAAAGGCGCCGCTGTTCTTTCCTCTCCCCCGTCGAACGGGGGAGAGGTGTCGAGGCGAAGCCGAGACGGAGCGGGGGTCGATCATGCGTCCCTCATACATCCGATATCACCTGTCCCTTCGACAGGATGTGCACCTTGTAGCCGTCGAAGATCTTCTGCGCCTCGCCGGCGGCATAGAGCGCCTGGTAGGCCTCGTGCGGGATCAGCGCGTGCTTCTCGTAGCTCGACACGCCCTGGCGCGTCGCCTCGAGGTCGTCGGTGTTGATGTAGAACTCCTGCGTCGCCTTCTCGCTGGAGAACAGGCCCCTGCGGCCGGGTTTCTCGGCCTTGGAATAGACTTCCTGGATGGTCCAGGTGAGCAGCCAGGCGTTCTCCGCCTTGCGCACCTTGGACAGCACCTCGGCAACCGTCGAGTTGTGCTCGGTGATGCCGGCCGAATAGAACGGCCCGAGCACCAGGCGCCGGAGCTGCTTGGGGTGCAGCTCCTCGAAATCCTTGTCGAGATTGGTCGCCACCGTCAGCGGCGACAGCGTGTAGGCCGAGTTCTTCTCGGTGAAATCGTCGAAGCGATGCGCCAGGTCGGGGTTGAGCAGGCCGTCGACGGGCAGGGGGATATCGACCTTGTCGTTGAACTTGCCATTGCGATCGACCAGCTGGTCGATCATCGCCTCGGACGAATCCTCGACGGTCGCCATGTAGATCAGCGGCAGGTTGGCGGTGCCGTCGAAGCTGCCCCAGTGCACCAGGTAGTAGGGACGCCCGGTGTTGGGGTTGACCGAGACCTTGGCCGTCTGCGCCAGGATGAAGGGCGAGAAGGTTACGCCGTCCTTGACGTCCTCGAGATAGAGCCGTTCGGCCATCGAGCGCTGCAGCGCCTCGGGGAACTCCTTGTGGCGCAGGATGAAGTCGGCCATCTCCTCGCGCAACTCGCCGGGCGGCGGGATGCTGGCGAGCCGCTGCGCCGCGGACCTGCGGTCGTTCTCCAGTTCGAGCACGTTCTGGAACACCGGGAAGCCGCTTTCGGCGCGGCTGATCTTGAAGGTCTCCATGAAGCCCAGCCGGTTGCGCCAGCAGGCGAAGGATTTCTCCAGCCGGGAGATGTATTCGGCGGCGACCTTGGCGACGATGCCGTGCCGGTAGAGCGGCGAACGGTCGTCGCGCATGAAGATCTCGAGCCCGCTCAACGCCGCCTTGATGGCGTCGAAATAGCGGACCGCCGGGTCGTCGGTGGGGGTCATGCTGCCGTGCCTGCTGTGCTTGCGTTCCTTCCCACCCCCCTCTGTCCTGCCGGATGGCCTTCAGTACGGCCTCGGCCAATCTTCGGCGTTCGAGGGTGGGCGAGGCGGAGGCTACAGCTGATCTCCCCCCTTGCGGGGGAGATGTCCGGCAGGACAGAGGGGGGTGTCATAGAGCGCGAAGCTTCGTCTATGATGCCGCCTACGACTGCACGTAGTCCGAAGCGTTGTGCTTCTTCAACACTTCCTCGAAGCGGCGGGCGAAGGCGTCGTCGGCCAGCTTCTTGCGGCGCTGGATGTCGGCGGTCGCCACCATGTTCTTCTCGTGCAGTTCGAGCAGGTCGCCGATGTGCTTCTGGGCGGCGGCACCGATGCCGGCCATCGTCTCCTCGGCCGTGTTGTCGACCTTCGAGCCCAGCGTGTTGATCTTGTGGGCCACGTCCTGCTGGGCCGCCGTCTTCAGCGAATCCTCCAGCGCCTTGTAGAGCACGATGCGCTGCTCGGTATCGATGGTCAGCTTGTTGATCAGCGTATTCTGGGCCGCGATCTGGTTGTTGAGCGAATCGACGAAGGTCTGGAACATCGAGGTGTAGCGTTCGAGCGTCTGGCTCTCGGCCAGCAGTTCCTGCTCCTTGGCCTGCTTCTCGTTGTATTCGGTGGCGAGCTTGGAGCGCTCGGATTCGAGGTCGGTGCGCTCCTTCTGGCTGGTCGAGGCGGCAATCTTGTTCTCGATGTCGAGCAGCAGAGGGTTCAACTCCTCGATGCGCTTCTGGGTTGCCTCGAGGTTGGCCATCGTCGTCTTGCGGCGTTCGATCACCTGCGAAAGGCTGGTCTCCGAGGTCTTGTAGCGCTGGTCGAGCACCGCCTTCTGCGCCTTGAGGATGCCGACGATGGTGTCCGACTTGGTGAGCAGCTCCTGCAGATTGCCGGCCAGCGACATGTTGCGGACGCGCTCGGTGCGCATGCGCTGCTTGCTCTCGTCGGAGAAGATGCCGACGAAGCTCTCCCAGCCGGTGAAGCTCTTCATGTTCTCGAACTCGGCGCCGAACACGTTGGTGGCGTCCTCGAGGCCGATGATCAGGTCGGCGATGTTCGATTCCATCACCTTCTGCTGCTTCATCACGTCCTGGATGCGGGCGTTCTCGATGTCGAAATCGGAGGCGCCGATCTTCTCGTCGGTCTTGGCGATCTTGTCCAGCACCGTGCCGGACTGCTCGATCTTGCTGCGCATCTCCTCCACGACCTGCTTGGTCTTGGCGATCTCGGCATCGAAGTTCTGCAGCGTTGCCATTGAGTTCCTCCGGTCTCGAATACAGGGCACTGGCGGGGAATATATGTGGCGTATCTATCGATTGAAAGACGACACGCAGAATTCAGTTTTCATTGACGGCGCGCCGCAATCTTAACCAACTGCACCTTGATTTCCGCTATTGCCCGGTTGCCGAGGCGCTTCTGGGAGGTGCGCCCCGCGGCAGGTCCAATTCAGGCGCGTCATGAAGCTCGACTTCCCAACCCTCTACCTCGTCATCCTGCTGAACTCGCTGACGCTCACCGTCATCTGGGGGGCGATCGCATTTGTCCACGCCAACATTTTCGCCGCCAGGCACTGGCTGGGCGCATGCATCCTCACCACCATTGGCGGCGGGCTGCTCGCCATGCAGGGCGACGGCTTCAATCTGGCACTGGCCGTTGCCGGCAATGCGCTGGTCATCTTCGGTTTCGGCCTGGTCTGGATCGGCGTAAGGAGCTTCCATGGCAGGCCCGGCGGCTGGTGGACGAGCGCCCTGGTCACACTGATCGCGGTTTTGGTCCTGGCCGTCGTCCGCGACAGTTCCGAGGCGCGCAACGTCGTCTATGCCACCGGGCAGATCGTGCTCGTGTCATTGGCCGCGGTGCATCTGCTGTTTCGCGAAGAGCGCAGCCTCGGCGCCTGGGTGGCGGCGCTCGCCATGATCGTCGGCATGCTCGGGCAGGGCGCCGAGGCGGTCATGAACCTGATGCGCATCGCAGGCGTGCTCTCGGACGCTTCCTACTACGATTTCGCCGCCTTCTGCCTGCTGACCATCATCTTCGGCGCGGTGGTATGGAATTTCGGCTTCGTGCTCCTGGCGATCGATCGGCTGCGCAGCGAACTGGCGGTGCTGGCCGTCGCCGACGAGCTGACCGGCCTCCCCAACCGCCGCCGCTTCATGGAAGCCGCCGCGGCGGAGGCGTTGCGGGCCGACCGCACCGGCCGGCCGTTCTCGCTGTTGATGCTCGACCTCGACGACTTCAAGTCGATCAACGACCGGCGCGGCCATGCTGCCGGCGACGCGGCGCTCGAACATTTCGCCGGAACCGCCGCCGCCCTGATGCCGCCGCAGGCTATGCTGGCCCGCCTCGGAGGCGACGAATTCTGCGCGCTCCTGCCCGAGACGTCGGCCGGGGAGGCGGAGGCAGTCGCGGGTGCGCTGGTGCAGCGCTTCCGCGCGGCGGCTTTCGGCTGGAGGGGGGAGGCCGTTCCGCTGACGGTCAGCATCGGGGTCGCCGAGTGGCTTCCGGCCAATGGCACTGCTCTCGCGACCGTCATCGAGGCCGCCGATGCCGCGCTCTACGAGGCCAAGAAGCGTGGCCGCAACGGGTATGCCGTCTTCCGACCAGTGCCCAAGGTCGCCTCGAACAGCAACCAGGCGGCCGGCCAGGCCGAGCCCGCGGATGCCGCAAAGCGCCTCATCTGCCAATGAAGCCGACGAGGTCGTCGGGCTGGGCCCGGCCCATCTCCTCTTCCCAGTGCCTCCGGCACAGAGACACGTAGACGTCCTTGCCGATCGCCACCTGTTCGCCCTGCTTGGCCACCTTGCCGTCGGGTCCGAGCCGCACGACCATGGTGGCCTTGCGGCCGCAGCGGCAGATGGTGCGCACTTCGCGCAGGTCGTCGGCGATGGCGAGCAGCGCCCGCGAGCCGGAAAACAGGTTGCCCTGGAAGTCGGTGCGCAGGCCGTAGCACATCACCGGGATGCCGAGCCGGTCGGCGACCCGCGCCAGCTGCCACACCTGCTCTTCTTCCAGGAACTGCGCCTCGTCGACGAAGACGCAGTGCACCGTCGCATGGTCGTGGTGTTCGGCGATTCGGGCATAGAGGTCGTCGCCGTCGCGGAACATCCCGGCTCCCGCCTCCAGCCCGATGCGCGACGAAATGTAACCCGTGTCGCCCTTGCGGTAGTGGCCGGCCACGAACAGCATCGTGTTCATGCCGCGCTCGCGGTAGTTGTAGGACGCCTGCAGGAGCATCGTCGTCTTGCCGGCATTCATGGTCGCGTAGTGGAAGTAGAGCTTGGCCATGGCGTCCTTCTATGCCGAACCTTCCCGACGCGGGGAGGGAAGACTTTCTCCGTCCACCGCAAAAAACCGGATTCATGTCGCGGATGGCACAGCCGGCGGCGTCTGTCGTTGGGTCATGTCACTTGAATCCAAAGAAAAATGGTGTTTGGCTCGCGACCAAGACCAACAACCATACGCGTCGCCAACTATAATACCGATTGGGAGATTCTACATGTTGCGCATCAAATCACTCGCCGCCGCGATCGGCGTGTCGGCGGTTCTTGTTTCGGGTGTCGCCTTCGCCGGCGATGCGGAAAGCTGCAAGGTCGTGCGTCTGTCGGACGTCGGCTGGACCGACATCCAGGCCACGACTGGCGTGGCCTCGGTACTGCTCACCGCGCTCGGCTACGAGCCGCAGGTGATCCAGCTGTCCGTGCCCGTCACCTACGCCTCGCTCAAGAACAACGATCTCGACGTCTTCCTCGGCAACTGGATGCCGTCGATGACCAACGACATCAAGGACTACACTGCCGAAGGCTCGGTCGAGACCATCAGCCAGAACCTCGAAGGCGCCGGTTACGGCCTCGTCGTGCCGACCTACGTCGCCGAAGGCGGCGTCAAGACGCTCACCGACCTCGGCAAGTTCAAGGACAAGTTCGACGGCAAGATCTACGGCATCGAGGCCGGCAACGACGGCAACCGCATCATCCTCGACATGATCTCGAAGACCGAGAACAACCTCGGCGGCTTCGAACTGGTCGAATCTTCCGAGGCCGGCATGCTGACCCAGGCCGAGCAGGCGATGAAGGACAACCAGTGGATCGTCTTCCTCGGCTGGACGCCGCATCCGGTCATGGGCGAGATGAAGATCACCTATCTCGACGGCATGGGCGACAGCGGCTTCGGCGCGGCCACCGTGCACACCAACGTGCGCAAGGGCTACCTGCAGGAGTGCCCGAACGTCGGCAAGTTCATCTCCAACTTGAAGTTCGACCTGTCCATGGAAAACACCATGATGGATGCGATCCTCAAGGGCGGAAATGCCAATGACGTCGCCAAGGACTGGCTGAAGGCCAATCCGGACGCAGCGACCAAGTGGCTGGACGGCGTCACCACCTTCGACGGCGGCGACGCTGCTGCCGCGGTGAAGACGGCTCTGGGAAGCTGATCCGGCATCTTGCCGACCAAGTGAAGCGATTGAGGGCAGCAATGCGAGAAATGGCTGCCCTTTTTCGTATCTTTGATCGACGGGTGAGCGCCGGTGGCGACCGGCCGCCGAAAAGGAGAGGGGAGAGATGGATCCTATTTCGCAATTTCTGGCCGCCTACAAGATTCCGATCGGGGCCTGGGGCAAGGCCTTCTTCACCTTCCTGACGGACAACTTCAACGCCATCCTGCGTGGCTTCTCCAACGGCCTCAACTTCCTGCTCGACGGACTGGTCGACACGTTGCTCCTGCTGCCGCCGGTACTTGTCGCCGTGCTCATTGCCGGGCTGGCATGGTACCTGCAGCGCTCGCGCGCGCTGGCCGTCGGCGTGCTGCTCGGCCTGCTCTTCATCATCAACCAGGGCCTGTGGAAGCAGACCGTCGAGACTTTGGTGCTCGTGGTCGCCGCCTCCGCCGCGTCGATGGCCATCGGCGTGCCGCTCGGCATCTGGGCCGCGCACAACCCCAAGGTCTACCGCGTGCTCCTGCCGGTGCTCGACCTGATGCAGACGCTGCCGACCTTCGTCTATCTCATACCGGTGCTCACCCTGTTCGGCCTCGGCAACGCGCCGGGCCTCATCGTCACCATCATCTTCGTCATCCCTACCGCGGTGCGCCTCACCCATCTCGGCGTCGTCTCGGTGCCGACATCGATCATCGAGGCCGGCCAGGCCTTCGGCGCCACCAAGCGCCAGCTTCTGTGGAAGGTCGAGCTGCCGGCCGCACTCCCCACCATCATGGCCGGGCTCACCCAGTGCATCATGCTGTCGCTGTCGATGGTGGTGTTCGCCGCCCTCATCGGCGCCGGCGGCCTCGGCACCGAAATCAACCGCGCGCTCGGATCGCGCAGGATCGACCTCGGGCTCGAGGCGGGCCTGGCCATCGTGGTGCTCGCCATCGTGCTCGACCGCATGACCCGCATCGGCGTGGGAGGCAAGAAATGACCGTTGCCGTCGATTTCAAGAATGTCGACATCGTTTTCGGCTCCGATGCCGCCGCCTCGCTCGCCATGATCGATGCCGGCGCAAGCCGCGCCGAGATTCTGGAGAAGACCGGAAACGTGCTCGGCTGCGCCGGCGCCAATCTCACCGTCAACGAGGGCGAGATATCGGTGCTGATGGGCCTGTCGGGCTCCGGCAAGTCCACGCTGCTCAGGGCGGTCAACCGCCTCAACATCGTCTCGCGCGGCCAGGTCATGGTCAAGGACGGCGACAAGATGGTCGACGTGGTCAGCTGTAACGAGGCGACGCTCCGCCGGCTGCGCCAGCACCAGGTGGCCATGGTGTTCCAGCAGTTTGGGCTCCTGCCCTGGCGCACGGTCGAGGAGAATGTCGGCTTCGGCCTCGAACTCGCCGGCATGCCGGAGGCCGAGCGCAAGGCGCGCGTCGGCAAGCAGCTCGATCTGGTCAACCTGACGCCGTGGGCGAAGAAATATGCGCACGAGCTGTCGGGCGGCATGCAGCAGCGTGTCGGCCTCGCCCGCGCCTTCGCCACCGAGGCGCCGATCCTGCTCATGGACGAGCCGTTCTCGGCGCTCGACCCGCTGATCCGCACCAAGCTGCAGGACGAGCTGCTGCTGCTGCAGAAGAAGCTCAAGAAGACCATCATCTTCGTCAGCCACGATCTCGAGGAGGCGCTCAAGATCGGCAGCCACATCACCATCATGGAGGGCGGCCGCATCGTCCAGACCGGCGCGCCCGAGGACATCGTGCTGCGTCCGGCCAATGACTATGTCCGCGACTTCATCGCCAACGTGAACCCGCTCTCGGTGCTGACCGCCTGGAACGTCATGCGCGACCGCCGCGACCTCGAGGATGCCGGCGACGGCTGGCTGTGGCTCGACCGGCGCAAGACGACGCGCTTCAAGATCGACGGGCAGGGGATGGTGACGGCGGCGGAACGCAACGGCAAGCCGGCCATCTGGGTTTCCTGCGACGAGATCGACGGCCAGCCCGAGGACGTGGCGCAGGTGTTCTGGGCCAAGCCCGGCACCTCGCTCAAGCTGGTCATGCTCGCCATGCACCGCTCGCAGACCTCGCCGGTGGCACTCTTCGACGACCAGTCGCGCTTCGTCGGCGCCATCGGCGTCCGCGACGTCTTGAGCGCGGTGCTCAGGCGCTAGTCTGGACATCGCGACGACCGGTCCGCCCGAACCCAGGCGGGCGGCCGGTCAAATCGTCGTGACCTCGACGCATTGCGCATGATTCCGACATGCGGCCGGGCTAATCCGGCGGCATGAATCGCCGTCATTTCCTCGCCCTTGCGGGCATGCTTCCTTTCGCGCCTCCGGCGTTCTCCCAGCAGCAGGCACCGTCATCCACGCCGCGGCCGCTGCCGACCTTGCTCGACGAGGCGGCAAGGCTGGAAAACCTCAAGGCGGTCATCGTCGCCCGCGGCGGCGAGGTGCTGGCCGAACGCGGCTATCGCGGCAACTCGCCGGATACGTCCACCAACATCAAGTCTGCGTCCAAGACGGTGGTGTCGCTGCTGGTCGGCATCGCCATCGACCGCAAGGTCCTCGACGGCGTCGACGAGAGGATCGCGCCGATCCTCGCCCGCGACCTGCCGGAGAAGCCCGATCCGCGCCTCGGCCGGATCACCGTCGGCAACCTCCTGTCGATGCAGGCCGGGCTCGACCGCACGTCGGGTCCCAACTACGGCCGCTGGGTCTCCAGCCACAACTGGGTCCGCTTCGTGCTGGCCCAGCCCTTCGTCGACGAGCCGGGCGGCGGCATGCTCTATTCCACCGGCTCCTCGCACCTGCTCTCGGCCATCCTCACCCGCAAGACGGGCCGCCCGACGCTCGAGCTCGCCCGCGACTGGCTGGCGCCGCTCAAGGGGTTCCGCATCGGCGGCTGGGACCGCGACCCGCAGGGCATCTATCTCGGCGGTAACCAGATGGCCATGAGCACCCGCTCGCTGCTGGCCTTCGGCGAGCTCTACCGCAACGGCGGCACCACGCCGGAGGGCGGCCGGATCGTCTCGCCCGGATGGATCGAGGCGTCCTGGATGCCGCGCACCACCTCGGTCTTCAACGGCGACGGCTATGGCTACGGATGGTTCCTACGCCGCATCGGCGGCGAGGAGGTGCGCTATGCCTGGGGCTACGGCGGCCAGATGCTCTATATCGTGCCGTCGCTCGGCCTCACCGTCGCAATGACCTCCGACGACGGCAATCCGTCGGCGCAGTCCGGCTATCGCGACCAGCTGCACGACCTCCTGGCCAACGTCGTTGCCTCCGTGCGGGATGGCGGCGGCGTGCCGCCCGCCGCGCGCGACGGCTGACGGGCCGGCCGCGCCGCCTCTCGATGCCCCCGGGCCGCTAGCGCAATTCCAGGAAAAGTGCGCAGCGGTTTTCCGTTCGGAATTGCGCAAAAACAAAGAGATAGAGCGTTTTCCGCGATTCGAAGAAAAGCGGAAATGCTCTAAGGCTCGCCGAGCGCCGCATCCAGGAGGTCGGCATAGGGCCGGACCATGTCGAGATACTGCCGGCCTTGCTGGCGCAGCGCCCGCGTCTCGGCCCGTTCCTCCTCGAACATTTCCCGCATCGCCGCCTTCTGTTCGGCCGTCAGCGTCGAGCTGGCCTCGAGCCTCGCCTCGATGTCGGCAAAGCGGCCCTCGAACTCAGCCTCCGGGATGGTCGCCAGATAGCCGCTGAACGTGGCGTCCAGCGCCTCCTTCCAGCTCTCGCGGCTGAAACCGGCCTTCTCGATGCGACCCTCGCTGTCCTGGTCGCGGTCGAACCATTCGTCGGCCGCCCCCTCGTCATAGGCGAGGCTGCCCAGTTCCGGCTGCAGTTCGCCGAGCAGCCGGGTCACCGCGCCGGCCTCTTCCTCTGTCAGGGCCGCGGCCGGCGAAACCAGGGCACCGAAGGCCAGGACTGCCGCAAATAGTCCGGCTGCGAGCCGGCATCCTGCCGCGACCGTCATCCCATGCACTCCGCCTGCATCGCTTTGTCGGCGTCGCCCTGCGCCTTGGCCTGCACCAGCGAACCGCCGACCGAGGCGGCCTGCGCGGCGATCGCCCCGCCACGGCCGCCGAAGCCCCCGAAGCCGCCGACCATCGACAGGGCGCCGCCAAGCATCGCGGCATTCGTCTGCGCCTGGGTCGCCTTGCGCATGGCTTCCTCGCAATTTGCGGCGGCTGTCTGCCGTGTCGTCGCCGGCGCCTTCGCGCTCGTCCTTGACGACGCCTTGGCCGCCTGGCCGGGGCTGGAAGTCGTCGCAGTCTGGGTGCACGCGGCGGCGAGGCCGCAAAGAATCAACAGGATTGTCCGTTTCATGCTTCGCTCTCGATTTGAATGAAGGTTGGCCGCGCCGGACAGGAACGCGTGGACCGCCGGCTCTGCCCAGCCGGCGGTCCGTTCGTGGCGATCTCGGTCATCGTCTTGCGGGAGCCCCCCCGTCGATCCCATGCACCGGTCCGCCACGCCGCCGCTCTACGACGGGCGGGCCAAGGCCGTCTTGGCCGAGGACGAACGGATGCGGACTGGGGCGAACCCGCGGCGGAATTTACTGCCGGCCGAGCGCGGCCGCACGGACGTCCCTGGGCGTCGCGCCGAAGCGCCGGCGGAAGACGCGGTTGAAATGGGACAGGTCGCCGAAGCCGGCGTCGAAGGCGATCGCCGAGACGGTCGCCGTTCGGGGGCTGGAGCCTTGCAACGCCTTCAGCGCGAGGTCGAGGCGCGAATCGCGGAGGAACTCGGAAAAGGTCAGCCCCTCCTGGCCGAACAGGCGCTGGATGTAGCGCGGGGTCACCCCCTGGCGCCGGGCAACGCCCGCAATCCCGAGCGCTGGGTCGGTCAAATGGCGCAGGATGTCGGTCTTCACCAGTTCGAGCCGTGCGCCGGCCAGGCTCGGCCGTGCCTGCTCGGCAGCGGCGGCGCTGCCGCCCTGCAGGGCCAGTGCCGCGAGGTCGTAGAGATGGTTGCCCGCCAGCCGGCGCCCGGCCTCGCCGTCCGGAGCGGCCGCGCGCAACAGATCGGCGTAGCCCGACAGCAGGGCGGCACCCGCCGCACCCGAGGAGATGTGGTGAAAGGCCTGCATGCGTACGCGCGGGGCCAGGGTCGCAAGCCGTGCCTCGTCGAGCGAGACGACCTTGAGCAGCGTCGCGGGCAGGGCGAAGGCCATGGGCGTGGCCTCGTTGACGAGGGTGATGTCGCCGGCCCGGATGACGAGCGGGCTCCTGCCCTCGATCGCCACCTCGTAGTCCGAGGTGTGGATGGTCATGAGATAGTCCTGCCGGCCGTCGACAGCCAGCAGGTCCCTGGGGCGCTCGCCGGCAACCGCCGAATAGCAGGCGGTGCCCACCGTCGTGCGCGAATCGAGGAAATAGGCCGCGAGGTCGAAGGTGAAGGTCTCGCTGTCCATCGGCCTGAAGCGCAGTCCGGCGACATGGCGGGCGACGAAGTCGTGCAGATAGGGCAGGCGGTCGCGTGCCGGGACGTCGCGTGTCGACAGGCGCTGCATCGGGGCCGATCCATTTGAAGCCGGTCGCCCCACCTGCGACCTATGCGGGAATTATTGCAACCATGCACGATATGCGGGTTGTCGCCCTTATCCGCGCAAACGGCCTTTTGGTCAACCGGGGCTGTGGAGGGGAACGGCAACCTCTAAGGAAGCATGCAGCGTGAGCGAACATCAAATGAAGCGTCGCCAGTCATGGGCGCGGCATGTGCATCCTTCCTGCTTTGGTAGAGTTCAATTGTACCTAGACCTTGCAAAGCCAAGTTTCGGGTACTTTGATTCAATGCGCGACAGATCGCTTGATTGGCGGAATCAGAGAAGCTTCGCTGAAGCTAAGTTCGTCAACCGTATCATGGCAGTGACAGATTGAGATCATTCATTGCCTGTTGGTGCTTTGTTGTCGATCATGTAGACACAGGAGAGACAACTTTCTGGTGCATGGTATTGCAAAGATACACGCATTGTGTTTCCCTAAGTTGACAGTCTTGGGAGGGGCTATGCGTGCGATTTCTGGATCTGCAGCCGTTTTTGCTGCGGCTGTACTTATTGCCGGCTGCGCCGGTAGTGCAAGGACCGTAAACGGCAACGCTACGGGCGGAAACGTCAGGGCAGACGTGGACATAAGGAACTGTGTAGGTGTCTATGCCCCGGCCAATTGCACGCCGGAGGCAGCCAAGGCGGCTGAGCAACCTGCTGCCGAAGAAAAGACCCAATGAGGTCGCCTCGCGTCCTCCTGCTGGGCTGCTCGCTCCTCGTAGGATGCACGGCTGGGGATGCGAGGTCGGTAAACGGAAATGCACGGGGCGGGGACTTCGTCGTCTCGCCAAATATTACCGTGGTTCAGAACCCAGGCATGCAGGTCGGCTACGCTTGTGTGAACCCCTACGGCCAGCCGATGTGTACGGGATCGGCAACCCCGATAAACACGCCATGCTACTGTGCAACGCCGATGGGGGCGGTGTGGGGCGTGGTTCGCTGAACCCGGGCAACGGATACAGCTCCGCGGGCACACCCGGTGGCGTGCCCGCGGGCGGGGTCGTCAGTTGGCGGCAAGCGCCGTGGCGATGGCGTCCTTGAGCACCAGCCGGCGCTTGCGCAGCGATGCCTCATGATCCGCGCTGACCGGTTCGATCCTGGTCTCGGCCCGGTGGATCCGGTCGTTCACCTCGTCATATTCCGCGAGCGCGCGTGCGAAGGTCTCGTCCTGCGCCTTGAGCGCGTGGATGGCTTCTAGCTTGCCGGGGAATTCCTCGCCGAGCGTGTGGGGCGTGTTCGACATTCGTCGTCTCCTTGCGTTATGTCGAATCAAGCCTAGACGGTCCGATCGGCCCCGGACTTGACCGAGGTCAAGGTTCGAGTGACTGGCGGTTAGGGCGTCGCAATCGAACAGGCTACAGCTTGAGGAACGCCTCGAAACCGCCATAGATCATGCGCCTGCCATCGAAGGGCCACGACTCTGGATCGCTCTTCAGGCGCGGGTCGGCCATCACCTTTTTCATGATCTCGTCGCGCTCCTCGCGCGAGCGATAGGCGGCCCAGGAAAAGACAACGATCTCGTCCTCCTTGGCCTGTACCGCGCGCGGGAACGACGTCACCTCGCCATAGGGTACGTCGTCGGCAAGGCATTCGACATAGTCGATCGCGCCGTGTTCCTTCCACACCTCGCCGGCCGTCCTGGCCATGGCCTTGTAGGCCTCGATGTTGCTCTTCGGCACTGCGAGCACGAATCCGTCGACATAGGTCATCTTGTTCTCCTCGTGGTTTGGACTTGGCTTCCCAAGGACGAACGGCAGGGCGGGAATCCGACAATGGTCCCTCGAATTTTCGCCGCGCGCCCCGGCGGCTGTTCAATGAACGAGCGGCGAAGCGGTTCCCATGCGTTGCGCGCGGCGCTCGCCGATCCCATAATATTTGCATGAGCGCATGAGGCACGAGCGCCATGCCCGCAACGATCACCGTTCCGCGCACGCAGACCCGCCCCAAGACCGAGCGGCCCCGGCTGCACAAGGTCATTCTCGTCAACGACGACTATACGCCGCGCGAGTTCGTCGTCACGGTGCTGAAGGGCGAGTTCCGGATGAGCGAGGACCAGGCCTATCGGGTGATGATCACCGCCCACCGGCGCGGCGTCTGCGTGGTCGCGGTGTTCACAAGGGACGTCGCCGAGACCAAGGCCACCCGCGCTACCGAGGCCGGCCGCGCCAAGGGCTATCCGCTGCAGTTCACCACCGAGCCGGAGGAGTAGGGGGCGTGCAGTCCCATCGACGCACGCCTCGTGTTGGGCGCGTTGAAAGATACCCCCACCCCTGCCCCTCCCCACAAGGGGGAGGGGATCGGGTCTCGCCTGACCTCGGCGTCGGGCTTCAACTGCCCCAGCACTTCGTCATGCTGAGGAACTGTCCTCATGGCGCAGCGGTCAGGAGTTCCCCTCCCCCTTGTGGGGAGGGGTCAGGGGTGGGGGTATGAAGCCGGCGGAGTTGGAAAAATCCGGGCTTAGTGCGCGAAGCTGGCGCAGGCCAGCTACCGTCCCTCACGATACCACATGGCTCCGAGCGCCAGAAGCAGCAGGCCGAGGCCGAGGAAGCCGCCGAACAGGGGCACCCGCGACACCGATTTCAGCACGCTGTCGTCGGTGGTGCGGAAGCCGATCCAGTCGCGCCCCGAGGCATCGGCCGAGCCGCGCACCGGCACCACGTTGGGCAGCGCGATGCCGTCGCCCATGATGCCCGACGAGGCCAGTCGGCGCACGTCGCCGCCGGTCGCCTCCGCCGCCGGCCGCAGCACGTTTTCGGTGGACACCACGTCGGCGAATTCCGGCGCGTTGACGGGGCCGACATGGGCGAGCGCGGTCAGATCGCCGTTGCCGACCTGGTAGAGCCCGATCTCGCTGGTCTCGACGCTGCCCGAGAAGATCCCCGGCTCGCTCTGGGTGAGCGGCACGTCCAGCGTCTTGCCGGAAGGGGTGATGACGCGGGCCGAGCCGGCCTCGTCGCGCATCGTCTGGCGGCGGATGTCGAGCACCATGCCGCGGCCCTCCGCCGTCAGCCGCTCTTCCTCGAGCTCGGGCTCCTTCATCAGCCAGTGGGCTATGCGGCGGTAGAGGGCCACGTGCGGGCCGCCGCCCTCGAAGCCGCGTGCCCAGAGCCAGCCCTGGTCGGACAGGAACATGCCGACGCGACCTTCGCCCTTGCGGTCGAGCAGGAGCAGCGGCTTGTCGTCGGCGCCCTTCATCACCACCTCGCCCTCCGGCTGCTCGATGCCGATCTGGCGGAACCAGCGGCTCCAGCGCGGCGGCTCCTGCGCCGAACCTTCCAGGCCGCGGGTCACCGGGTGGCGCTTTCCGAGCTCGGTCAGGCGCGGGTAGAACGCCTTCTCGATCACCTCGCCGTTCGGCATGGCGGGCAGGGCGGAGATCAGCGGCGTGCGCGCGATCGACTGGTCGCCGGCATATTCGGGGCCGGCCGCGATCAGCAGCGCGCCGCCCTTTTCGACGTATTCGGCGATGTAGTCGTAATAGAGGATCGGCAGCACGTCGCGGTGCTGGTAGCGGTCGAAGATGATCAGGTCGAAGTCGTTGATGCGCTCGACGAACAGCTCGCGCGTCGGAAACGCGATCAGCGACAGCTCGTTGATCGGCGTGCCGTCCTGCTTCTCCGGCGGGCGCAGGATGGTGAAGTGCACGAGGTCGACCGAGGCGTCCGACTTCAAGAGGTTTCGCCAGGTCCGCTCGCCGGCATGCGGTTCGCCCGAAACCAGCAGCACGCGCAGGTTCTCGCGGATGCCGTCGACCAGCGCGATCGCCCGGTTGTTGGTGTCGGTCAGCTCGCCCTCGACGGGGTCGATGGCAAGCTCGACGATGTTGCGGCCGGCGCTCGGCACGGTGATCTGGAGCGGCATCTCCTGGCCGACGAAGGCGCGCTCGACGGCGACCTGCTGCCCGTTGATCGACACGCGCACGTCGACCTCGCCGGCCGCGCCGCCGGTGTCGATCACCCGGTAGGTCATGTCGAGCGGCTTGCCGACGATGCCGAAGCGCGGTGCGCTCTCGAAGCGGATGCGGCGGTCGCGTTCGTGCGCCTGGCCGGTGATGAGCGCGTGCAGCGGCGCGCCGATGGCAGGCGCGCCCGGAACGTCGTGCACCTGGCCGTCGGTCACCATGACGGCGCCGCCGATGCGCGAGGGCGGCACGTCGCGGAAGGCGCTTTCGAGCGCCGTGAACAGCCGCGTCTGGGTCCTGTCGTCGGCGGCATCGGCGCGTCCTGCCTCCACCACCCGCACCTCGAACTGGCGGAAGCGCGCCAGCCGTTCCTTCAGCCCCTCGACGGCCGCATTCGTCTGCGCGTTACGTTCGCCGATGTCCTGGCTCTGGCTGCGGTCGACGACGATCGCCACCACGCTCTTCAGCGGCTCGCGTTCCTCGTCGAGCAGCACCGGGTTGACCAGCGCCGCGGCCAGGGCGGCGACGGCGACGAGGCGCATCCAGGCACCGCGCTGGCGGGACCAGAGGCCGGCGAGCGCGAGCAGCGCCAGCGGCACGAACAGGACCGCCAGAAGCGGCCACGCCAGCAGCGGTTCGAAGGTTGCGGACCAGTTCACGAGCAAAGCTCCGAACTATGGCTGTTGCCCCTCATCCGCCTGCCGGCACCTTCTCCCCGCCGGCGGGGAGAAGGATGAAGCTCCAGCGTTGATGCCCGCCGCTTCCCGCTTGTGGGGAAAGGGTAGGGGTGAGGGGCAGTTTTTCCAGTGGTGCGCATCACTGCCCCAACCTTTCGAGCAGCACGGGCACGTGCACCTGGTCGGATTTGTAGTTGCCGGTCAGCATGTACATCATGATGTTGACCCCGGCGCGGAGCGCGTAGACGCGCTGCATGGGATCCGACGGCACGGTCGGCAGCAGCGGCTCGCCGCTCTCGTCGATCGCCCAGGCGCCGGCGAAATCGTTGGCGGTGATCATGATCGGGGTCACGCCGTCGCCGGTGCGCACCGGCCGGCCCTCGGCGTTCGAGGCTTCGAGCGAAGCCTCCACCCACAGCGGGCTGCCGTTGAAGCGGCCCGGAAACTCCGGAAGGATGAAGAAAGCCTTGGTCAGCACGTGGTCCGGCGGCACCGGTTCGAGCGGCGGCACGTTGAGGTTGGCGAGGATGTCGCGCAGGCGTTCGGTGGCGGGGCTCGCCGAATCGGCGCCGATGCCGTTGGCGAACTGGTCGCGGGTGTCGAACAGCACGGTCCCGCCCTGCTTCATATAGGCGTCGAGGCGGGCGATCGCCGCCTCGCTGGGCATCGGGGCCGCCGGATCGATCGGCCAGTAGATCAGCGGATAGAAGGCCAGTTCGTCCTTGGCGAGGTCTACGCCGGCCGGCTCGCCCGGCTCCAGCGCGGTCTTCTCGATCAGGAAGCGCGTCAGTCCGGCGATGCCGGCGCGGCTGACCGCGTCGACCGAGGCCTCGCCGGTAATGACATAGGCGATGCGGGTCTTGGAGATCGCCTCGACTGCTTCCTGGTCGCCCGGCTTGGAATCATCGGCCCGTGCCAGGCCGGGCTGCATGAGCACGGCACCGAGCGCGAGCAGCAAGGCTGCCGCGGTGCCGGTCATCCTGGCGCCTCGGCCGCCACGGCGCGAGAACATGCCGCCCATCCACAGGACCGCCAGCGTGTCGAGCACCATCAGCGCAAGCGCCGCGGCGACCAGCGTGCCTTTGAGGTCGCGCGATTCGTCGAAGGCGTAGCGGATTCCGGTCACCGGCACGCTGACTTCGGGCCGCACCAGCGGCTTGAGCGTGCTGTCCGTCTCGAGCAGGTTGTGGGCGAGCACGCCCTCCGCGGTGCCGTAGAGGCCGGGCGGGTTCTCGATCGTCACCGGCACGGCGCCGCGGCCGGCGACCAGCGGCCGCGCGTCCGGCGTCGGCGGAACCAGCCTGCCGTCGGCGGCGATCATGCGGTAGGGGGCGAGCGAGGCCGGCTGGCCCTCGACGCCTGCGGCGGCGGTCCCCTGGTTGCGCGACAGCTGCACGATGCGGCGCAGCATCTCGACGAAGCTGCCTGAGATCGGCAGGTTCGACCAGGTCGCCTGCGGCGCGATGTGGAACAGCGCCAGCGTCCCCTTGCCGCGGCGCGCGCCGGTCACCAGCGGCGTGCCGTCGGCGAGATTGGCCCAGGTGCTCTGCGCGAGGTCCGGCGTCGGCTCGGCCAGCACCTGCCGGCTCACCGTCACCTCGTTGGGGGGCGAGAGATCCGCGAAGGGGCCGGTTGGCGGGAAGTCGGAGACCGGCTGCGGCGCGGTCCAGGACAGCGCCCCGCCGAGCGAGCGTTCGCCGAGCCGCAGCCGCACCGGCAACAGCTCCTCGTCGTTGCCGGCGGCGGCCAGCCGCGAACCGGCGAAGCGCACCAGCGTGCCGCCCTCGTTCAGCCAGGCGACCAGCTTCTCGCGGGCGGCGGGCGGAATGGTGCCGACATCGGCCATGATGATCATCGCCGGCTTCTGCTCGATCAGCTGCGGGATCGCTTCGGCGAGGTCCGACGTCGACGGCTCGATCAGGTCGGCGAAGGGCTCGATGGCCCGGCGGATGTAATAGAGCGGCGCCAGGAGCGGCTGCGATTCCTCGGAATCCGCCTGCGACAGGAGCCCGACGCGGCGGCGCTTTGAGCTGTCGTCGAGCACCCGCACCGCGCCTGCCTGGGGCTGGCCGTCGAGGGCGATGGAGGCGAAGTCGTTGCGCAGTTCGAAGGGCACCGCCATCGTGCCCTTGGCTACCGTCGCGCCGGGGGCGAAGGAAAGCGTGGCGTCGGCGATGCGCCGGCCCTTGTCGTCGAAGGCGCCGGCGGTGACCGCGCCCGGCGCCGGGCCGCCCGGTGCGCGGATGGCGGTCAGGGCGAAGCCGTCCATCTCGTTTTCGGCCGCCGTCAGGCCGGCGACGTCAATCCGGTCGGGCGAAGCCCATAGCAGGTTTGCCGGGTTCTGCCCAAGCAGCGCGGCGAAGGCCTGCTCGTCGCCCTCGCTGGCCAGGCCGTCGTCGAGGATGGCGAGGCTGGCGCCGGGCAGCGTGGCGAGCACGCCGGCGACGCGGGCAAAGACGGCCCGACGGTTGGTGGGTATCGGCCGGGGCTCTGCGGCGCGCAGCCGGTCGAGTGCCGCCTGGGCGTCGAAGGGGCCGACCTCGGCGTTCGGCTTCTCGGCGGTCAGCGCCAGCACCACGGGCTGGCCGGCTGCACCCGCATCGGCGATCAGCCTTTCGGCGGTGGCGACGCGGAGCTTCCAGTCGGGCGCGCTCGCCCAGCCATTGTCCAACACCAGCGCCAGGGCCGTGCCGCCGGTCGGCAGCCTCTCGCGCGGGTTGAAGATCGGCTCGGCCAGCGCCAGCACCACCAGCGCCGCCATCAGCAGGCGCAGCAGCGTCAGCCACCACGGGCTGCGGTGCGGCGTCTCTTCCTTCCTGAACACCCGCGCCAGGATCTTCAGCGGCGGGAAGATCTCCGCCTGCGGCTTGGGCGGGGTCAGCCTGAGCAGCCACCAGATCACGGGCAGCGCGAGCAGGCCCCACAGCACCGCCGGTGCGGCGAAGGAGAGCGGTAGCCAGCTCATCGGCGGCCTCCCGGCCCGTGGCCCTCTGCGGTCATCGCCATATGGACGTGCACCAGCGCCTCCGAGGCCAGCCGGTCGGTGTGGTTGACCGTGTAGCTCCAGCCGAGCCGCTTGCACCAGGTGCCAAGCTCGTGCCGGCGCGCCTGGTAGAGGTTGCGGTAGTCGGTGGCGAGCTGCTCGGCCCGCCCGGCGGTCAGCTTGTCGCCGGTCTCGGGGTCGGTGAACTCGGTGCGCCCGGAATAGGGGAAGGTCTCCTCGGCCGGATCGGCCACCTCGACCAGGTGCGCGCGCGCGCCATGGCGCGCCAGCGTGTCGAGCCAGGCCATCGTCTCCTCGGCCGGGTCGAGGAAGTCGCCGACGAGGATGACGTCGGAGAAGCGGCGGATGCCGGCGAGGTCCGGCCGCGCCGGCATGCCGATCGCCTGCGACAGCTGCGAGGCGAGCCGCTCGGCGCCGTTGCGCGCCGAGAACGGGTCGGTCAGGCCGGGCCAGGCGATGCGCTCGCCGCTGCGCGACAAAAGCTCGGCCAGCGCCAGGATCAGCACCAGCGCGCGCGATTCCTTCGACACCGAGGCGGTCTTCGACCTGTAGAGCATCGACGGCGAGAGGTCCGCCCAGAGCCAGACGGTGTGAGCCGCCTCCCATTCGCGGTCGCGCACATAGGTGTGGTCGTCGCGGGCCGAGCGGCGCCAGTCGATGCGGGCCATGGA
Organism: Mesorhizobium sp. CC13; assembly: GCF_039907765.1. Taxonomy (NCBI): domain Bacteria; kingdom Pseudomonadati; phylum Pseudomonadota; class Alphaproteobacteria; order Hyphomicrobiales; family Phyllobacteriaceae; genus Mesorhizobium; species Mesorhizobium sp. CC13. The sequence goes on from NZ_JARDJI010000019.1 coordinate 25,082, forward strand.
TTCGCCCTGCACGTAGGGGCGGAACTGCCAGAAATTCTCGCCGATGCCGCGCTTCTTGCGGCCGTGCCAGCCGGCGATCACGGTGTTGACGATGCGGCGGGCCTCGACCAGAAGGTCGGGTACCAGCGAGGCGCGCAGCCGCCCGCGCGCGAGCGCGTCGCTCGTCGCGACTGGTGCGGATGCCTCGCCGATGCGTGCCATCACACGTCCTTGGCCAGCCTTGCGATTACGTCGCGCACGCTCATGCCTTCGGCGCGGGCGGCAAAGGTCAGCGCCATGCGATGCTGCAGCACGGGCTCCGCCAGTGCCTTGATGTCGTCGATCGACGGTGCCAGCCGCCCGTCATAGAGCGCGCGGGCGCGGGCGCACAGCGTCAGCGCCTGGCTGGCGCGGGGGCCCGGCCCCCACGACACGTGCTTGTCGGTGTCTGAATTGCCCTGGCCGGGACGGGCCGAGCGCACCAGCTTCAGGATCGCCTCGACCACGCTTTCGGGCACCGGCATGCGGCGGATCAGCCTCTGGATATCCTTGAGCCGTTCCGGATCGAGCACGTTCTGCGCCCTGGCGTCTTCGATGCCCGTCGTTTCGAGCAGGATGCGCCGCTCGGCCTCGATGTCGGGGTAGAGGATGTCGATCTGCATGAGGAAGCGGTCGAGCTGCGCCTCGGGCAGGGGATAGGTGCCTTCCTGCTCGAGCGGGTTCTGCGTCGCCAGCACGTGGAACGGCGCGGGCAGGTCGTGCCGCTCGCCGGCCACCGTCACGTGGTATTCCTGCATCGCCTGCAGCAGCGCCGACTGGGTGCGCGGGCTGGCGCGGTTGATCTCGTCGGCCATCAGGAGCTGGGCGAAGATCGGGCCGGAAATGAAGCGGAAGGAGCGCTTGCCCTGATCGTCCTGCTCCATCACCTCGGAGCCGAGGATGTCGGACGGCATCAGGTCCGGGGTGAACTGGATGCGGCGGGCGTCGAGCCCGAGCACCACGCCCAGCGTCTCGACCAGCTTGGTCTTGGCGAGACCGGGCACGCCCACCAGCAGCGCATGGCCGCCGGCGAGCAGCGCCACCAGCGCGCGCTCGACCACGCTTTCCTGGCCGAAGATGACGCGGCCGACGCCCTGGCGCACTTTCGATATGTCGGCCAGCGCGCGCTCGGCCGCGGCGATCATGTCGCGTTCGCTGACAGCTGTTTCCTTGATCATCACGCTCATGCGGGGCCCGATCCTTCTACTCGCGCATCGATCCCAGAATCGCTTCCGACAGCGGAAGGAAGCATGCGCCAACTCAAACTATCGAAGTGCCAGGCTCAAGACCATCCGCCCCTTCGGTCTACCGCGCCGTCCGTTCGGACGTGGCGCCTGCCGCCCAATCCCCGAAGGTCAAACGTCCTGGGCGTCGCAACTCCCGACTCGCACCTTGGTGAGGTCTTCATGTTCAACTTAAATCACACGCCTATGCTGACAAGCGCAACAACAGTGACTATTTCGTGACCATGACCGCCGACCTGGACCATAGCCGCGAGGCCATCGCCGAGACCGGGCTCGCCCGGGCCGGGGACACAGCCGGGCTCGAGGCGCTGATTTCGCGCGCAGCCCGCGCCGGCAAGGGCCTGCCGCCGGTGGAGCGCTGGGATCCTGATTTCTGCGGCGATCTCGACATGGAAATCCGCGCCGACGGCACCTGGTTCTATCTCGGCACCCCGATCGGCCGGGCGCCGCTGGTGCAGCTCTTTTCCACCGTCTTGCGCAAGGACGCCGACGGCAAGACCTATCTGGTCACCCCGGTCGAGCGCGTCGGCATCCGCGTCGTCGATGCGCCCTTCGTCGCCGTCGAGATGAACGTCACGGGCGAGGGCGCCGGCCAGGTGCTCACCTTCCGCACCAATGTCGGCGACGTCGTCGAGGCCGGCCCCGGCCATCCGCTGCGCTTCGTCGACGAGCCGGAGACCGGCGGGCTCAAGCCCTATCTCCTGGTGCGCGGCCGGCTCGAGGCGCTGGTGGCGCGGCCGGTGATGTACGAGATGGCGGGCATCGGCGAACGCATCGACATCGGCGGCGAGGCGATGTTCGCGGTCCGCTCGAAGGGCGAGATCTATCCGGTCATGCCCTGGGAGCGGCTGGAGCGGTTGAGCGCGTGATGGTCCATGCCCCTGCAGCGCATTATTCGGCGCAGGATTTCCGCCAGCGCGCCGCCCAGGAGCATCTCAACGATGCTGCTGCCGACTATGGCGATCACACGCTCAATCCCGGCCTGCGCGAGGTCTTCGTCCACGACCGGCTGCGCGACGCAGCGGTGCTGATCCCCGTCGTCGACCATGGCGATGCCTCGACGGTCATCCTCACCAAGCGCGCCGACAAGCTGAAGAGCCATTCCGGCCAGATCGCCTTTCCCGGCGGCCGCATCGATCCGGGCGACGTATCGCCCGAAGCCGCCGCGCTGCGCGAGACGGTCGAGGAGATCGGGCTGACGTCCGAATTCATCGACGTGATCGGCCGGCTTCCCGACTATGTCACCGGCTCGGGCTATCGCATCGCGCCGGTGCTCGGCATCGTCCGTCCCGGCTTCGAGCTCGCGCTCAACGCCGACGAGGTCGACGACGCCTTCGAGGTGCCGCTCGGCTTCCTGATGGACCCGCTCAACCACAACCGCGCCAGCCGCGTCTGGCAGGACCAGGAACGCTTCTTCTACGCCATGCCCTACGAGGAGCGCTACATCTGGGGCGTCACCGCCGGCATCATCAGGGCGCTTTATGAAAGGCTCTACGCGTGAGCGCTTCGATCGCCGGCAAGGCCGGCTGGCTGGCCGATTCCCATCTGCAGAAGCTGCTTGCGGCGCTCGAAGCCGACGGCGAGGAGGCGCGGGTCGCCGGCGGCGCCGTGCGCAACGCGCTGCTCGGCGAAGCGGTCGCCGACGTCGACATCGCGACCACCAATCTGCCCGCGCAAACGGTGCTTCGCGCCGAGGGGGCGGGTTTCAGGACGGTGCCGACGGGAGCCGAGCACGGCACCATCACCGTGATCGCCGGCGGCCGGCCGTTCGAGGTCACCACGCTGCGCGCCGACGTCGAGACCGACGGCCGCCGCGCCAAGGTCGTCTTCGGCCGCGACTGGAAGCTCGACGCCGAGCGGCGCGACTTCACCATCAACGCGCTCTACGCCCGGGCCGACGGCACGGTGGTCGATCTCGTCGGCGGCCTTGCCGACCTCGAGAGCCGCACGCTGCGCTTCATCGGCGACGCCGAGACGCGCATCCGCGAGGACTATCTGCGCATCCTGCGCTTCTTCCGCTTCTTCGCCTGGTACGGCTCGGGACGGCCCGATGCCGAGGGGCTCAAGGCCTGCGCCCGCCTCAAGGACGGGCTTTCCCGGCTTTCGGCCGAGCGCGTCTGGTCGGAGCTGAAGAAGATGCTCTCGGCACCCGACCCGTCGCGCGCGCTCCTCTGGATGCGCCAGGTCGGCGTGCTGACGGCAGTGCTTCCCGAAACCGAGAAGTGGGGCATCGACGCCATCCACGCGCTGGTCCGCACCGAGGCCGATCTCGGCTGGCCGGCCGATCCGCTGCTCAGGCTGGCGGCGATCGTGCCGCCGGATGCGGCGCGGATGAAGGCGCTGGGCGAGAGGCTCAGGCTGTCCAACGCCGAAACGGAGCGGCTGGTGCAGTGGGCCTCGACGTCCAGGGTCGAGCCGACCGTCACCGAGGGCGGGCTTGCCAAGCGGCTCTACCGCGGCGACCTCCAGGGCCATGCCGATCGGCTCCGCCTCGACCTGGCTGCGGCGCGCGGGCGCGCCGTGCAGGACGACAAGGCAATGGTCGAGGCCGGCGGCTATTTTCGCCTGCTCGCATTCGCCGGCAAATGGCAAAAGCCGCAGTTTCCGTTGCGCGGCGGCGACGTCGCGCCGCTTGGGGTCGAGGGCGCGCGCCTTGGCGCGCTGCTCAAGGCGCTGGAGGCGGAATGGGTCGAGGGCGGGTTCCTGATGGAGCGCGACGCGCTGCTCGAACGCGCCGCGGAATTGGCCAAGGCCTGAGGCGTCAGGCCGCGTCAGGCACTTTCTCGATGCGCGAGCGGATCGCTTCGATCATCGTCTCGCGGATGACGGTTTCGCCATGCGTCTCGCGCATGTGCTCGGCCACGCGGCGCATGATCTCGGCTTCGTCCTCGTGGCGGGTATGCCATTGGCAGCCGGGGACCAGCGACCCGCATTGAAATTCTTTCATCGGAGGTCTCCTTTCCTCGCGTCCTCGCTCTGTTCGGCGCGAACTATAACACGCGAGGCGGCGATTGGTTGCCCGGCTCGCCGGAACGGCGACAAATCGCCGTGAAGAGGCCGGTAAACCTGGCAAAAGCAAAGCGTTTTCAGATGCTTGCACCAAGTCGCCGACAATATGATTCCGCTGGCTCGGGCGATGCACGAAAAAGGGGCGGAACAACCCGTTCCGCCCCCCTTTGGCATGCTTTCGCCGCAGCGGCGCTACTTGAGGATCTTGACGACCTCTGCAACCTTGTCCTTGCCGCTCGTGTCCCAGGTCACCGCGACCTTCTCGCCGGCCTTCAGCCCGGGGTCCTTGAACTTCTTGGACAGGACATAAGTCGAGCCGTCGTCCAGCACCAGGCTCATGGCCTTCATGTCGAAGGTCTTGATCGTTCCGTTGGTGTGCTGGGCCGAGGCTGCGAAGGCGAGGGCGGAGGAGGCGAGGACGGCAGCTGCTGCTGCCGGGACAAGAAGCTTGCGCATGGCAATGCTCTCCGGAGGTGCGGGCACCATTTGGGCCTGGTGCCCGCCTGGGTGTTGGGCCGTCCGGTCACGTCGGGTCGCGGCTCTGGAGTGTAGGGAGCCGCCGGCGTTTCCCGGCCCGGCGATAGAGATAAACCTGCCCCCGGCCGGGAGTATTAGACGAAAAAGATATTTATTCGCAGTCGGTTAGCCACAATCTTCGCCGAAATCGCACATTGTGGCGTCGATTGTGGCGGCGGGGGGATGCAGCCAAAAGTCGCATCCACCGGCATGTCCTACCGGTCGAATTTCGCCGGCTTCTTCTTCGGCTTGAACTTCTTCGCCGGTCCGTCGCCCTTCGGCTTGTCGCTCCAGGGCTTCTCGCCGCGAGGCTTGTCGAAGCCGCCCTTGTCGGTGCCGCGCTTGTCGAACCTGTCGCCCGAACGCTTGTCGAAGGGCGCCTTCTCGAAGGCCTTCTTCTTGAACGGCGGTTTGGCAGACGGATCGAACTGGCCCTTGCGATGCGGTTTCTTCGGGCCGCGCGGTGCCTCAGGCGCCGGCGGTCCGTCGACGCGGCGGATGGTGACACCCTTCTCCAGCGTGCCCTGTTCCTCGACCGCCCGTGCAAAGGCGTCGGCGCGCTCGCTGATCACCTCGAAATGCGAATCCGTGTCGAAGATGCGGATCGAGCCGATTTCGCGCTTGGTGACGCGGCCGGCCTTGCAGATCAGCGGCAGCAGCCAGCGTGGCTCGGCGCGGTGCTTGCGGCCGACCGAGACCGAGAACCAGACGCCGCTCTCGAAGCGGTTGTCGGGACGCTCCGCCTTGGCCGCGTCGAAAGTGGGCGCTGGGCCGTCGGACAGTTCTTCCGCGGCCGGGCGCAACGTTGCCTGCTGGCGCAGCCAGGCGAGCGCCAGCGTCTCGGGCGAATGTGCTGCGAGCAGTTCGGCCACCTGTGCGGCCTCGTCCTCGGCCGCGGCTTCGATGCCGGCAAGCTCGGCCAGCATGCGTTCATGGTTGCGCGCGTCGATCTCCGCCGGGCCGGGCGCGGCTTGCGTCTCGGCCTGGAGCTTGGCGATCTTCAGGAGGCGCGCTGCGCTGCCGCGGCGATGGAACGGCACGATCAGGGCGCAGACGCCCTTGCGTCCCGCGCGGCCGGTGCGGCCCGATCGGTGCAGCAGCGTCTCGGGGTTCGACGGCAGGTCGGCGTGGATGACCAGGTCGAGATTGGGCAGGTCGATGCCGCGCGCGGCGACGTCGGTCGCCACGCAGACACGCGCGCGGCCGTCGCGCATCGCCTGCAGCGCATTGTTGCGCTCGGCCTGGCTCAGCTCGCCCGACAGCGCCACCACGTGGAAGCCGCGGTTGGCGAGACGCGCCGCCAGATGCTTCACCGCCTCGCGGGTCGAGCAGAACACCATGGTGCTCGGCGCGTCGAAGAAGAGCAGCGAGTTGATGATGGCGTTCTCGCGGTCGGCGGGCGCCACCAGGATGGTGCGGTATTCGATGTCGTCGTGCTGGCGGCTCTCGCCGGCGGCGGTGATGCGCAGCGCATCGCGCTGGAAGCGCTTTGCCAGCTGGGCGATCTGCGGGGGAACGGTGGCCGAGAACAAAAGCGTGCGGCGCTCTTCGGGCGCTGCCGCCAGGATGAATTCGAGGTCCTCGCGGAAGCCGAGGTCGAGCATCTCGTCGGCCTCGTCCAGCACCACGGCGCGGAGCGAGGCGATGTCGAGCGAGCCGCGGGTGATGTGGTCGCGCAGGCGGCCCGGCGTGCCGACGACGATGTCGGCGCCTTCATCCAGCGCCCGGCGTTCCTTGCGCATGTCCATGCCGCCGACGCAGGAAGCGATGCGCGCGCCGGTGCCGGCATAGAGCCATTCGAACTCGCGGCGCACCTGGATGGCGAGCTCGCGCGTCGGCGCGATGATGACGGCACTCGGGGCGCTGCCCGGCTCGAAGCGTTCGCGGCCCGCAAGCAGCGTCGGCGCGATCGCGATGCCGAAGGCCACCGTCTTGCCCGAGCCGGTCTGGGCCGAGACCAGCAGGTCGACGTCGGCTGCCTCCGGGGCCAGTACCGCCGTCTGCACCGCGGTCAGCGTTTCGTAGCCACGCGCGGCGAGTGCCCCGGCCAGCGCCGGAACCATGTTGTCGAAAATCGTCACCGAATTCTTCCAATGAGAGCAAGGCCCGTCTCATGGGGAGGGCCAAGGAAAGGGCGCTCTCTAAAGGCTCGCCGCCGCCGCGTCAATGCGAAGCGCACCTATGCAGCGTTGCGCCGCAGCATTCGTGCCCGCATCTCCTTGGGGTCGTCATAGATCAGGTCGATCAGCGTCCGCGCCACCGCATCCGGTTCGGTGCGGCGCTGTTCCCAGTTCTGCAGGGTAGCGACAGGGATGCCGAGCAGGGTGGAGAAATCGCCCTGGCTCATCTCCAGCAGTCCGCGCACGAGCTTCAGCTTGGCGGCCGCATCGAGTGCGCGTGTCTTCGCTTCTGTCCAGTCGCGGCTGTCGGCATCATCGACCATATCTGGCTATCTCCCGGTCGTTGGCCTTCCGCACCGAAATGATGTGGAAGACCGTATCGCGCATCGTGAACACGCAGACATAGAGCCGCGCCTCGACATAGCCGAAGGTGACGAAGCGATCCTCGCCATAGTCTTGCCGGTCATCGAGGAAGGTGGTGACCTTGTTGCGGATCACCTCCGCCCCGAGTGCCAGCGAGAAGCCTCGCTCGGCCCGGGTCCATTCGTCCTTGCCTGGGTCGAACGAAATCTTCATGCGGCATCCGTCGGCTGCCGCATATATACGCTTTCAGCGTAGTCGACGCAACGCGCTGCTTACGGCCACCTGACCTCAGGCGGCAGGCTCGACAGGATCGAGGCGATGTTGCCGCCGGTCTTGAGCCCGAAGATCGTGCCCCGGTCGTAGAGCAGGTTGAACTCGACATAGCGGCCGCGGCGCACCAGCTGCTCGTCGCGGTCGGCGTCGGTCCAGTTCGAGTTGAAGTTCTGGCGGACCAGGTGCTGGTAGGCGACGAGGAAGGCGCGGCCGACATCCTGCACGAAGCGGAAGTCGGCGTCCCAGCCGCCCTTTTCCTCGGGCGAATGCTGCCAGTCGAAGAAGATGCCGCCGGTGCCGCGCGGCTCGTTGCGGTGCGGCAGGAAGAAATACTCGTCGCACCAGTCCTTGTACTTCTGGTAGTCGGCGACGCCGGCGTGTTTGCCGCAGGCGAACTGCATGGCCTTGTGGAACGCCACCGTGTCGGTGTCCTCCTGGGTGCGCCGGCGGTCGAGCACCGGCGTGAGATCAGCGCCTCCACCGAACCACCAGCGCGAGGTGGCGACCATGCGCGTGTTCATGTGTACGGCCGGCACGTTGGGGTTCTGCGGATGGGCGATCAGCGAGATGCCGGAGGCCCAGAAGCGCGGGTCTTCCTCGGCGCCGGGCATCTGCTTGCGGAACTCGGGCGAGAACTCGCCATGCACGGTCGAAGTGTGCACGCCCACCTTCTCGAACACGCGGCCGTGCATCATCGACATGACGCCGCCGCCGCCCTTGCCTTCGTCGCGCTGCCACGGCGTGCGCTCGAAGCGGCCGGGCGCCCAGCTCGCCAGCGGTCCCTGCACTTCGTCTTCCAGCGTCTCGAAGGTCTGGCAGATGCGATCGCGAAGTTCCTCGAACCAGGCGCGGGCGCGCAGTTTGCGGTCTTCTATGTCGGCCGGAAGTCCAACCGGTATTTCTGGGCGCTGCAATTTGGGCTCCGCACAAATGACTCGTAATTTTCCGGCGCGATCCCTAATCTCCTTCTCGACAGGGTCAAGGAGTTCTTTATGGGCACCCCGACCAGACCGCCGCTGGACGACCTCAGGAAGCGGCTGCAGCGCAGCCGCGCCGAACGTGCCGGCAAGCCGCGCGACGGGTTCCTGCGCGAGACGTTCGTGCTGCCGCGCAACGATGCGCGGGCCAAGGCGCAGGAGTGGTTCACCCGCTGGCCGAAGCAGGCCTACTGGACCGAGATCGAAAGCTGGTTCGAGCGCCCCGGCGACGTCATCGAATTCACCATCCGCCGCCTGCCGACGTCCGACTAGCAAGTCTTCAGGTGAGGCCGGCACTCGAATGCAGGCTCCGTTCCGGTTCCCGGAACCCAGCATTCCCAGTTCGACCTGGCTTGAATCTCGACACGCCCTAGTCCTTCACGATCAGCCTTCTCGGTCCCGGGCCCTGGCGCGCCAGCCTGTCCTCGCGGTTGCGCAGCGGGCACCTGTCGATCGACATGCAGCCGCAGCCGATGCAGTCGGTCAGCCCGTCGCGCAGCTTCTTCAGCTGCTCGATGCGGTGGTCGAGGTCGTGCCGCCAAGCCGTTGAAAGCAGACTCCAATCCTCGCGCGTCGGCGTGCGCCCGTCGGGCAGGGTGGCAAGGGTGGCCGCGATGTCGGCGAGCGATATGCCGACCTCCTGCGCGATGCGGATAACGGCCACGCGGCGCAGCACGTCGCGCGAATATCGGCGCTGGTTGCCCGCCGTGCGGTGGCTGTGGATCAGCCCGCGCGTCTCGTAGAAATGCAGCGCCGACACCGCCACGCCGCTGCGCCGCGCCACCTCGCCGACAGTCAGTTCCTGGCCCATGGAAATTCCCGCTTGACCTCAAGTTTAGTTGAGGTTGTACGGAATAGGCCATGACGTTGCAAGAGAAGGAAATCGAGCATGGCGACATACTGGAACCGGAGTTCATGCGGCGGGGCGCCGGGCGATCTTGCCGCGCTGGCCGCCAGGCTGGGGGCGCTGGTCTCAGCCGATCTGGCGCAGCGCTTCGCCTGCCACCATCGCGGCAGCCAGCGCGACGTTGAGGCTGCGGCCGCCGCCGGGCATCGGGATGATCAGCCGCTGGTCGGCGAGATCGTGGACGTGGTCGGGCACGCCGGCCGATTCGCGGCCGAGCAGGACGACGTCGCCGGTGCGGAAGCTGAAATCCGCATAGGGCAGGGCGGCTTTGGTCGACATCAGTATCAGGCGGCGGCCTTCGCCTTGGCGCCAGTGCTCGAAGCGGTCGAAGTCGACGTGCCGGGTCAGGGCCGCCATTTCGAGATAATCCATGCCGGCGCGCCTGAGCGCCCGGTCGGAGATATCGAAGCCGGCGGGCTCGATCAGGTCGACGCCGAGCCCTAGGCAGGCGGCCATGCGGAGAATGGTGCCGGTGTTTCCGGCGATGTCCGGCTGGTAGAGGGCGATGCGCAGCTTCTCGTTCATTTGGCCTTCCTAATCTGTGGCTGCAGGGCAACAGCAAGTTCCGCCAAAGAAGAAAGTGAACGGGCTCATGTGGCGTTCTGTCGCGAATGGGAGTATACGGCCGCCATTGTCAACTCGAACCGAAGGAGGAGGGCATGGGACACATGATGGCCATAGACATTCACCGCCCCCTCTGTGGGCGACGAACTGCCTGAGCGGCGGCCCGGTTCGACGACATTCCTGACATATACAGGCATCCTCGCATCGCGATCCGCCGAATTCCTGTTCCGGTTTTCGAAGGACAATTCCGATGTTTGCCAACATCTTCAACGGGCAGGTAGCCCGTAGCCAACACGACTCTGCAAGTCCGGTCAGGCCGAACGCGCTCGCTGAAGCGAAGCATGCGGCCTGGGCGCTGTCGATGGGCGAAGTCCCGCAGGCGCCGGCCGCGCCGCGGCGTCCGCATCGAGGCATGCTGCCCGACGTCGACATGTCGCGGGCGGTGCCCGACCCCAACCACCGGCCGCTGCTCAAGCGGCTGGCAAGGCTGATCGGTCGGCTCGCCGGCCGGTCGGGGGCGGCCCGGCCTGCTGCCAGGACGATGTCAGGAGGCAACCGCTGAGGATTCGCCGAATCCTCAGCGGCCACCTACATTCGGGTGGCCGTACCAGCGGCCCTCCGACGCACACACCCCACGCGGATCCGCCGCGTTCCACATACCGAATGAGAGACTGAAATGTTCCGCTGGTTTGAAAACAGACTGAATCCGTTTCCGGCCGAGGAACCGGTCGAGCCGCCGAAGACGCTTGTCGCCTTCTGCCTTCACTACACCAGAGGCGCGTGGCCCTACATCATCGTTGCGGCGCTGCTGACCTCGCTGATCGCGCTCGCCGAAGTGTGGATGTTCGGCTTCCTCGGCAACATCGTCGACTGGCTGTCGGCCCAGAACCGCGAGACCTTCCTCGAGAACGAAGGCTGGAAGCTGGCCGGCATGGCCTTCATCGTCATGGTCATCCTGCCGGGCATGGTGGTGCTGCAGTCGCTGGTCAACCAGCAGACGCTGATGGGCAACTATCCGATGCGCATCCGCTGGCAGGTGCACCGCTACCTGCTCAAGCAGTCGATGAGCTTCTACCAGGACGAGTTTGCCGGCCGCATCGCCACCAAGCTGATGCAGACCGCGCTCGCCGTGCGCGAATGCGTGGTCAAGCTGATCGACGTGCTCAACTACGTCATCGTCTATTTCATCGGCGTGCTGATCATCGTCGGCTCGGCCGACCTGCGCCTTGCAGCGCCGCTGGTCGTCTGGCTCGTCAGCTACGTGCTTCTGCTGCGCTATTTCGTGCCGCGCCTGGGCAAGCTCGCCGAAGAGCAGGCTGATGCGCGCTCGACCATGACCGGCCGCGTCGTCGACAGCTACACCAACATCCAGACGGTCAAGCTGTTCTCGCATTCGCGTCGCGAGGCATCCTTCGCCAGGGAAGGCATGTCGCTGTTCATGGGCACCGTCTACCGGTCGATGCGGCTGGTGACGTCGCTCTACGGCGCGCTCTACCTGCTCAACTCGACGCTGCTCCTGTCGGTCGGCATCCTGTCGATCTGGCTGTGGCTCGACCAGGTCGTCACCATCGGCGCGGTTGCCGTGGTGCTCGGCCTCGTCCTGCGTCTCTGGGGCATGTCGCAGTGGATCATGTGGGAGGTCTCGGGCCTGTTCGAGAGCATCGGCACCGTCCAGGATGGCATCACCTCGATCTCGATGCCGCGCCTGGTCGAGGACCAGCCCGACGCCAAGGCAATCGTCGTCGACAAGGGCGCCATCTCGTTCGACGGCATCGGCTTCCACTATGGCAAGCGCAAGGGCGTGATCGAACAGCTCACCCTCGACGTCAAGCCGGGCGAGAAGGTCGGCATCGTCGGCCGCTCGGGCGCCGGCAAGTCGACGCTGGTCAATCTCTTGCTGCGCTTCTACGACCTCGAGAAGGGCCGCATCCTGATCGACGGGCAGGACATCGCCAAGGTCACGCAGGACAGCCTGCGCGCCCAGATCGGCATGGTCACGCAGGATACGTCGCTGCTGCACCGCTCGGTCGCCGACAACATCCTCTATGGCCGTCCCGACGCATCCGAGGCGATGATGATCGAGGCGGCGCGGCGTGCCGAAGCGCTCGACTTCATCAGCGCCCTGGCCGACCCCAAGGGGCGAAAAGGCTTCGAGGCGCATGTCGGCGAGCGCGGCGTCAAGTTGTCGGGCGGCCAGCGCCAGCGCATCGCGATCGCCCGCGTCATGCTCAAGGACGCGCCGATCCTGATCCTCGACGAGGCGACCTCGGCGCTCGACAGCGAGGTCGAGGCGGCGATCCAGGAAAACCTCTATCGCCTGATGGAGGGCAAGACAGTCATCGCCATCGCCCACCGGCTCTCCACCATCGCGGCGATGGACCGCCTTGTGGTCATGGACAAGGGCCGCATCGTCGAGCAGGGCAGCCATGACGAGCTGGTCGCCAAAGGCGGGCTCTATGCCTCGCTGTGGCAGCGCCAGTCCGGCGGCTTCCTGCTCGAAGAGGCCGATGGCATCGAGGCCCAGGCGGCGGAGTAGGGAGCGAAACGCCGAGGTCTCCCTCCCTCTTGTGGGGAAGGATTGAGGGTGGGGGTGCCCCTTTCACGCGCCGTCTCCAATTGCGCCTGTGACATACTGCCTGCGTGTACTGATCACCCCCACCCCTGACCCCTCCCCACAAGGGGGAGGGGGACTTTGCCGCGCGGCTGCCCAACGCCGAACATCAACGGTCTTGGTGTCGCCCGTCGGTGAAGTCGCCTCCTCCCCCTTGTGGGGAGGGATTGAGGGTGGGGGTGCGGGCGTGGGGTACGACGACAGGACAGGATGGGCCGCAACCGGTTGCCTTCGAATTGCTTCGATCCCAAAATGCCGAGTCTTTACCGGTGGATGGCCCAGCGTGCTCATGAACAGAATCTACGACTGGTTCGAGAACTGGGTCTTTCCCTTCCGGGAACCGAAGAACCTCCGCCCGCCGTCGACCGTGCGCGGCTTCCTCTGGCACTATGTCGGCCAGGCGCGGCTCGCCTTCTTCGCCATGCTGGTCATCGGCGGCATCGCCCCGCTGGTCGAGGCGGGGCTGTTCTATTTCGTCGGCCGGCTCGTCGACATCCTCGACCAGATGCCCGCCGACCGCAGCTGGGCCTCGCTCTGGGCCCATGCCGGCCCTGAGCTTTTGTTCATGGCGACGACCGTGCTCGTCATCCGCACCGTCATCGTCGGGCTCTCCGCGCTGGTCGACGAGCAGACGATCACGCCCGGCTTCTACAACCTCGTGCGCTGGCAGGCCCACCGCCACGTCTCGCGTCAGTCCTATTCGTTCTTCCAGAACGACTTCGCCGGCCGCATCGCGACAAAAGTCTGGCAGGCGGGGCAGGCGACCGGCGACCTGATGGAGAGCTTCATCGAGGTCGTCTGGTTCATGCTCGTCTACACCGTCACCACGCTCGCGGTCGTTGCCGGCCTCGACTGGCGGCTGGCGGCGCTGGTGGTGGTCTGGATCGTCGCCTTCGGCTTCCTCGCCAGGCGCTACCTGCCCACCATCCGCAAGCATGCCGAGGCGACCGCCGAAGCCGGCTCGATGATCAACGGCCGCATCGTCGACAGCTATTCCAACATCCAGACGCTCAAGCTCTTCGCCTCCGACGGCGACGACCGCTACATCCGCTCCGGCTTCGACATCTATCTCGGTGCGCTCAGGCCCTTCACCCGCAAGCTCACCGGCGTGCGCATGGCGCTCACCGCGCTTTCGGGCGTCATGATCACGCTGATCGGCTGGTATTCGATCCAGCTCTGGGTCGAGGGCGCGATCTCTGTCGGCGCCGTCGCCTTCACGCTTTCCCTGGTGCTGCGCCTCAACATGCTCCTCGGCCGCCTGATGATGCAGCTCAACGGCATCCTCCGGAACCTCGGCGTGCTCGAAAACTCCAAGGCGCTGATCTCCCAGCCGCTGGGGCTCACCGACAGGCCCGGCGCCGGCGAACTCGCGGTCGAGGGCGGTGAGATCAAGGTCGACCGCGTCGTCTTCCACTATGGCAAGGGCGGCGGCGTGCTCGACGGCATCGAGCTCACGGTCAGGCCGGGCGAGAAGGTCGGCATCGTCGGCCCCTCGGGCGCCGGCAAGACCACGCTCGCCAACCTCATCCTGCGCCTCTACGATCTCGAGGGCGGGCGCATTCTCGTCGACGGCCAGGATGTCTCATTCGTCACGCAGGATTCGCTGCGCAGCCAGATCGGCGTGGTCAGCCAGGACACGGCACTCTTCCACCGCTCGCTGCGCGACAACATCAAGCTCGGCAAGCCCGACGCCTCCGATGCCGAAGTCTTCGCCGCCGCCCGCAAGGCGGAGGCCCACGAATTCATCGGCGCGCTCCAGGACAATCGCGGCCGCGCCGGCTACGACGCCTATGTCGGCGAGCGCGGCGTCAAGCTCTCGGGCGGCCAGCGCCAGCGCATCGCCATCGCCCGCGTCTTCCTCAAGGACGCGCCGATCCTCATCCTCGACGAGGCGACGTCGGCGCTCGACAGCGACATCGAGGCTGCGATCCAGGAAAACCTCACGGCCCTCATGCAGGGCAAGACCGTGCTCGCCATCGCCCACCGGCTCTCCACCATCGCCGCGCTCGACCGGCTGGTCGTGCTCGATCGCGGCCGCATCGTGGAACAAGGAACGCACGAGGAGCTTCTTGCTCTCGACGGGCTCTATGCGCGGCTGTGGAAGCGCCAGTCCGGCGGTTTCCTGTTCCACGAGGAAAGCCCCCTCGAAGAGACGAGGCCGGCGTGATGAGGGCAATGATGGTGCTACGTACCTGTCTTTGTCGCGCGGGCCATCGACCCCACGAGGGCAGGCCAGGTGCATATGGGTGCTTTGACGGGCTTGAGCGGCCCTGTACCCCCACCCCTAACCCCTCCCCACAAGGGGGAGGGGGACCATTTCGTCGCTTTTGCCACCAAAATCGCCGAAGATTGGCGCTGGCCGGCCATGCCTCCGGGTCTCCCTCCCCCTTGTGGGGAGGGGTTGGGGGTGGGGGTAATTTCATATGCGGTTGGCCTGCCCTCAGGGAGGGAGATCGGCGGTTGCAGCTTTCACTCAATACGGGGCCATCCCGATGACCCCCGATCCGTTCCAGGAACGCCTCTGGCGCCGCTTCGAGGGCGCCATCGACCCGTTCCAGGACACCGACCGCGAGGTGCTGCCGGAAAGCGCCTGGGCCTTCATCCTCTATTTCGCCCGGCAGGCGAAGGGGCCGTTCATCCTTCTCCTGATCACCGGCTTCCTCGCGGGCGCGGTCGACGCCGCGCTCTACTGGTCGGTGGGCTGGCTCATCGACCTGCTCGATTCCAGCTCGCCGCAGCGGCTGTTCACCGACCACTGGCCGGCGCTCGCGGGCCTGCTCGTGCTGATCCTGGTGGTCCGCACCGTCGTGATCGTCGGTTCGGCGGTGGTCGAGCAGCAGATCGTGGTGCCCGGCTTCTTCTCCATGGTGCGCTGGCAGGCGTTCCGGCGCGTCATCGAGCAGCCCTACGACTTCTACCAGAACGACTTCGCCGGCCGCATCGCCACCAAGATCATGCAGGGCGGCGAGGCCGTCGGCGACTTCATGGTCAGCGTGCTGCAGACGATGTGGGGCTTCCTCACCTTCGTGTTCCTGTCGGTCACCATCCTGGTCTCGCTCGACCCGCTGATGGGCGCCGTGGTGGGGCTGTGGTTCGCGGGCTACGCCTCGATCATCTATTACCTGTTGCCGCGCATGCGCCAGGCCGGCCGCGCCACCGCCGACCAGCGCTCGATCTTCAACGGCCGGCTCGTCGACGCCTTCACCAACATCATGGCGGTCAAGCTGTTCGACAGCGGCAGGCACGAGCATGCCTATGTCCGCGACGGGCTCGAGAGCTACCTCGGCGCCGTCGTCCGGCTGACGCGCTCGATCACCACGGTGCGTTCGACGGTCGCGCTGCTCAACGGCTTCATGATGGCGGCGGTGGCCGCCATCTGCCTCGTCAACTGGAGCCAGGGCCAGATATCCACCGGCGCGATCGCCGCGGCGCTGGGCCTGGTCTTCCGCCTCAACCAGATGTCGGGCTGGATGATGTTCAACATCAACGGGCTGGTGCGCAACTACGCCACCGTGCAGGACGCCACCCGCACCATCTCCGTCCGCCCGGCGATCCGCGACGCGGCCGATGCCCGGCTGCTGCCGCGCGCCATGGGCGACATCGTGTTCGAGAACGTCTCCTTCCACTACGGCAAGGGCGGCGGGGTGATCGACAGTCTCGACCTGCATATCCGCCCGGGCGAGCGCGTCGCGCTGGTCGGGCCGTCGGGCGCCGGCAAGACCACCATCGTCAACCTCGCGCTGCGGCTGTTCGACGTCGAGGCCGGCCGCATCCTGATCGATGGTCAGGACGTGCGCTCGGTCACCCAGGCGTCGCTGCGCGCCCAGTTCGGGGTCGTCAGCCAGGAGGCGATGCTGATGCACCGCTCGATTTCCGACAATATCGGCTACGGCCGGGCAGGGGCCTCGCAGGCCGAGATCGTCGAGGCGGCGAAACGCGCCGCCGCCCATGATTTCATCGTCGGCGTGGCCGATCCGCGCGGCCGCCGCGGCTACGACGCCCATGTCGGCGAGCGCGGCGTGAAACTCTCGGGCGGCCAGCGCCAGCGCGTGGCGATCGCGCGCATGATGCTCAAGGACGCACCGATCCTCATCCTCGACGAGGCGACCTCGGCGCTCGACAGCGAGGTCGAGGCGGCGATCCAGGAAAATCTCTACAAGCTGATGGAGGGCAAGACCGTGATCGCCATCGCCCACCGGCTGTCGACCATCGCGGCGTTGGACCGGCTGATCGTGCTCGACGAGGGGCGCATCGTCGAGGAGGGCAGCCACGATGCGCTCATCGCCAAGGGCGGGCTCTATTCGCAATTGTGGAAGCGCCAATCCGGCGGGTTCCTCGCCGATCGCCTCGCGGCGGAGTAGGATCGCCTCATGTCCGTGCGCCCGCCCAGCCTCTTTTCCAGCCGCCAGGAGCAGAGCCTCAACGTGCTCGACTACGAGCTCCTGGCCGAGAAGGCGGCAGCTCTCGGCCGGGCCGGCGAACGGGTCGGCGAGGCACTCGCCAGGCTCGACGCCCATTCGGGCGATGCCGAGTCGCGCCGCGGCCTGGTCAAGGCCGCCGCCGACGCCGTCTACGGCTATTTCGTCCAGCGCGAGCTCTGCGGCTACCGGCGCCACGACGACGCCATCCGCCACTACGGCATCCCGCGCGAGGTGCTGGCGCGACTCGGCGCGGCGTGAACGGCGCAGGGGAAAACCTTGCTGGCACTGGAGGGGGTGGCGGCCGATGCCGTCGCGCAGCTGCAGCCAAGGCTGCGCAAAGATGCGAAAAAAGGCCGGAAACCGCCCGATTGCCGGGGTTTTCCACGAATATCACCATCCCCGCGACAATCTGCCCACGTCGCCTGTCTTGTCTGGACAAAAACTGGCTTCACGCATAAACCGAACTCCAAATGCCGGAGGAATTTCGCTAGCCTGGTTGCCATGCGCTGTCGGGCCAGCGGCGTTGAGCGGGGACACGTGCTCGGCCTCCGGTGGAATTGAGGCAGAAGGATCAGGTCCCGTGAGCGCAACCGATACGAGCGAGCCCAATCGCCGCGATTTTCTCTATGTGGCCACCGGCATGGCCGGCGTGGTCGGCGCTGGCGCCGTGGCGTGGCCCTTCATCGACCAGATGCGCCCGGACGCTTCGACCCTGGCCGCTTCCTCGATCGAGGTTGACGTCTCGTCGGTCACGCCGGGCATGTCGCTGACGGTCAAGTGGCGCGGCAAGCCGGTCTTCATCCGCAACCGTACGCCCGAAGAGATCAAGGCCGCCCAGGAAGTGCCGCTCGCCGATCTCAAGGATCCGGTCGCGCGCAACGCCAACGTCGCGCCGGACGCCCAGGCGACCGACCTCGACCGTTCCGCCGGCAAGGACAAGGAAAACTGGCTGGTCATGGTCGGCGTGTGCACCCATCTGGGCTGCGTGCCGCTCGGCCAGCAGGGCGATTTCGGCGGCTGGTTCTGCCCGTGCCACGGCTCGCACTACGATACCGCCGGCCGCATCCGCAAAGGGCCGGCGCCGGAAAATCTCGCAATTCCGACATTCCAGTTCATTTCCGATTCCATGGTCCGGATAGGCTGAGGCAGGGGGACTTATTTCCATGAGCGGACACTCGACCTATTCGCCCAAGACCGGCATCGGCCGCTGGTTCGATGCGCGCATGCCGCTGCCGCGGCTGGTGCACGATTCCTTCGTGTCGTACCCGGTCCCGCGCAATCTGAACTACGCCTACACCTTCGGCGGCATCCTTTCGATCATGCTGGGCGTGCAGATCCTGACCGGCATCGTGCTCGCCATGCACTACGCCTCGGACACCTCGCTCGCCTTCCAGTCGGTCGAGAAGATCGTGCGCGACGTCAATTCCGGCTGGCTGCTGCGCTACCTGCACTCCAACGGCGCGTCGTTCTTCTTCATCGCCGTCTACGTCCATATCATGCGCGGCCTCTACTACGGTTCCTACAAGGCGCCGCGTGAGCTGCTCTGGATCCTCGGCTGCATCATCTACCTGCTGATGATGGCCACCGGCTTCATGGGCTACGTGCTGCCGTGGGGTCAGATGTCCTTCTGGGGCGCGACCGTCATTACCGGCTTCTTCACCGCCATCCCGCTGGTCGGCGACTGGATCCAGCAGCTGCTGCTCGGCGGCTTCGCCGTCGACAACCCGACGCTGAACCGCTTCTTTGCGCTGCACTACCTGCTGCCGTTCATGATCGCGGGCGTCGTCATCCTGCACGTCTGGGCGCTGCACGTGACCGGCCAGACCAACCCGACCGGCATCGAGGTCAAGTCGAAGACCGACACCGTCGCCTTCACGCCCTACGCGACCATCAAGGACGCGTTCGCGATGATCGTGTTCCTCGCCGCCTTCGCCTACTTCGTGTTCTACATCCCGAACTATCTCGGCCACCCCGACAACTACATCATGGCCGACTCGCTGAAGACGCCGGCGCACATCGTTCCGGAATGGTACTTCCTGCCGTTCTACGCGATCCTGCGCGCCGTCACCTTCAACATCGGGCCGATCGACTCGAAGCTCGGCGGCGTGCTCGCCATGTTCGGCGCCATCGCGGTGCTGTTCGTGGTGCCGTGGCTCGACACCTCGAAGGTGCGCTCGGCCGTCTACCGTCCGTGGTACAAGCTGTTCTTCTGGCTCTTCGTCGCCAACGCCATCTTCCTCGGCTGGCTCGGCTCGAAGCCCGCGGAAGGCATCTACATCCCGCTGATGCAGATCTCGACGCTGTACTACTTCGCGTTCTTCCTGATCGTCATGCCGGTGCTCGGCCTCATCGAGACGCCGCGCCGCCTGCCGAACTCGATCACCGAAGCGGTGCTCGAGAAGAACAAGGGCGGTTCGGCCCATCCGGCCGGTGCCACCGCAGCGCCCGAAACCCGCGGCTGAGCCAACGAGAATCTGAGAGGGATTTTTCGAATGAACAAGATTCTCAAAGGCCTGGCTGCCATCGGCCTGCTGCTCGCCGCAACCACCGGCGCAGCGCTGGCTCAGGAGAACGCGCCCGCGACCCAGCCGCACGACATGTCCAAGATGGGCGCCGGCAGCACGGGCGGCATGGCCGGCATGGCCGGCATGGAGGCCCCGTCGGAGCACAATCTCGCGGAGCCGACGCACTTCCCGATCAACGCTCCCAAGGAGATGGACTGGTCGTTCGCGGGACCGTTCGGCACCTACGACAAGGCCCAGCTGCAGCGCGGCCTGAAGATCTACAAGGAAGTCTGCGCGGCCTGCCACTCGATGAACCTGGTGGCCTTCCGCACGCTCGAGGACCTCGGCTACACCGAGGCGCAGGTCAAGGCCTTCGCCGCCGAGTACGAGGTCCAGGACGGTCCGAACTCCGACGGCGAGATGTTCACCCGCAAGGCGCTGCCGGGCGACCGCTTCCCGTCGCCGTTCCCGAACAGTGCCGCTGCGGCCGCCGCCAACAACGGCGCGGTGCCGCCGGACTTCTCGCTGATCGCCAAGGCGCGCGGCGTCATCCGCGGCTTCCCGACCTTCGTCTTTGACATCTTCACCCAGTATGCCGAAGGCGGTCCTGACTACATCCACGCGCTGCTGACCAGCTACGACCAGCAGCCGCCGGCCGGCATGGAGATCCCGGAAGGCACGCACTACAATCCGGCCTTCATCGCCGGCAAGTCGCTCGCCATGGCCAAGCCGCTCTCGGACGGCCAGGTGACCTACGAGGACGGTACGCCCGAGACGGTCGACCAGTATGCCAAGGACGTTGCGGCGTTCCTGATGTGGGCGGCCGAGCCGCACCTGCCGGAGCGCAAGCAGACCGGCTTCCAGGTTCTGCTGTTCCTGGCGCTGTTCGGCGGCCTGCTCTATGCGACCAAGCGCAAGGTGTGGGCGAACGTCGCGCACTGAGCGGGTGTGATTGCCAAGAAATGAAAGGGCGCTGCGAGGCGCCCTTTTCTTTTTATGCGCTGATCATCTTGCCGATCGCTTCCGTCAGCCGGTCCTGATCGCCGCCTGACAATGTTCCGAGGCGGCCGATGATGAGGTCGTCGGCGACGGTGAACAGCTTCATTCGGGCAACGCACTGGGTTCGCAATCCGGCGTCGGCGAAGTCGATGATCGGCAGGTCGCTCGGCCATTTCGTGTTGCTGGCCGTCGTGACCATCGTGGTCAGTGAATGGCCATGCGCACGATTGAAGGAGCCGTTGCTTAGGATGATTGCCGGACGCTGCTTCTGGCCGCGCTTTTCGGTGAAGGGGAAGTTGACCAGGATGATGTCAAATCGGTCGTAGGTCACCGAAGGCCTCTTCGTCCTCAGCTGAGTACCATTCATCGAAGGTCATGTCGGCGAGACGCAGCAAGGCATCCGTGTCGTCGTCGGGCCAGGTCAGTTGAACTTTCTGGCCACGCCGTTCCTGCAGGCGCTTCCATACCGTGGCCATGGCGCCGACCGGCTTCAGCCCGAGTGTCGGGCGTCCGTCCGCACCACTTCTCATCCTGGCCCATTTGCCGACGATGCCGTCGACCGAAAGGCTGATCGTCTCTTCGGGAGCAAGGCTGACTACGGTTTCGTACAGGGCCGGGCTTGCCTTCAAGTGCTTTGCCCAGATCACATCGTCCTTGATCTCGATAAGCATGGCTGCCTCCAGATATCGCGGAATGCCGAGGTGAGGATATGGGTGGGGTGGGGGTGGCGTCAAGCATTCGCTCCGGGACGACTTTTCATCCCCTGAGCGAGCATCTAGAAGAAGAGAACTCTTCACAAGGCGCCCCATGAACACCTCTCTCGAACAGACGTTGCTTTCGTCGATCCGCACCATCCCGGACTATCCTCGTCCCGGTGTCATGTTCCGCGACATCACGACCTTGCTCGGCGATGCGCGCGCCTTCCGCCGCGCCATTGACGAACTCGTCCACCCGCATGCGGGATCGAAGATCGACAAGATCGCCGGCATCGAGGCGCGCGGCTTCATCCTCGGCGGCGCCATTGCCCACCAGATGTCCGCCGGCTTCGTGCCGATCCGCAAGAAGGGCAAGCTGCCGCACGAGACGGTGCGCATCGCCTACAGCCTGGAATACGGCCTGGACGAGATGGAGATGCACAAGGACGCCGTCGCGCCCGGCGAAAGGGTCATCCTGGTCGACGACCTGATCGCCACGGGCGGCACGGCGGAGGCTGCGGTGAAGCTCCTGCGCCAGATGGGGGCCGACATCGTCGCGGCCTGCTTCGTCATCGATCTTCCCGACCTCGGCGGCCGCAGGAAGCTCGAGGCGCTCGGCGTCGAGGTCCGCACCCTCATCGCCTACGAGGGGCACTGAGGGGCGGCCGCCGAAGCTGCAATCTCCCCCCTTGTGGGGGAGATGCCCGGCAGGGCAGAGGGGGGGTGGGAAGGAATGAAACGGTACCTTCCTGAAAGAGAAGGACCCGCCGCTACCCGGCCTTCACCAGCACAGCGCTGTCGAACTCGATGACCTTGTCGCCGGTGCTGTCGAAGCCCTCCGAGTGCAGGGTGAGGATGCGCCATCCGGGGCGCGATGCCAGCGGCCGGAGATCCTGCGCCATGCGCGTGAAGGTGACGGTTTCGCCGGCATAGACCGGCTTGAGCCATTTGAGGTTCTTGAAGCCCGGCGAGGGGCCGAATTCGGGCGCCGGGCCCCGGCCCGCCCACGCCTCGCCGCGGAAGGCGAGGTTGAGCTTCATCCACACCGCGGTGGTGTGCCAGCCCGAGGCGCAGAGGCGGCCGAAGACGCTGTTGCGGGCGGCCTCCTCGTCGACATGGAACGGCTGCGGATCGTATTTGCGGGCGAACGCCTTGATCGCCTCGGACTCGAAGAGGTAGCTGCCGAGGGTGATCGTCCTGCCGATGCCGAAATAGTCCTCGAGGGTCATGCCGCGGCCGCCTCCCGGGTCAGGAACATGCAGGTGTTCTGGAATTCGAACACCATTTCTCCCTTCTGGTTCGCGAGTTCCGCCCGCCAGGTGACGAAGCCGATGCCCGGCCGCGTCCTGGACAAACGGCTGGACAGGACCGTCAGCCGGCCGGCGAGCACGTCGCCGGCGAGCACCGGCTTCTTCCACTTCACGAAGTCGACGCCCGGCGCGCCCTGCGAGGTCGAATTGAGCAGGAAGGCATCGCACAGCATGCGCATGAACATGGCGCAGGTGTGCCAGCCCGATGCCGAGAGCCCGCCGAGGATGCTCGCCTTGCCGGCCTCCTCGTCGAGGTGGAAGGGCTGGGCGTCGAACTCGCTGGCGAATTCGACGATCTCGCCGGCCTCGACGGTCTTGGTCCCGAGGTCGATCTCGACGCCCTCGGCGAAGTCCTCGAAAGCCCATTTTCTGGCGGTCATCGGCATTCCTGTTCAAGCTTGTACGATCCACCATGGACCGGCCCGGCATGCCGCACAAGGCCTGTCAGGGGCCGGCCGGGGGAGATCGATTGGCTCAGAGCCACCACCGGAACGGCACTATGCCGAGACCACCATCGGCCCGCGCGCCATCGGGTAGCCGAGCATCCACCTCGGCTCCGGCATGGGCCGGCCAGCGGCCAAACAAAAGCGCGCGACTGGTCGAGCCAGCCGCGCGCTGATGGATCGCCTCCCGATGCGTCGCCGCATCGGCACCGGGATCAATAGTTGCCGTTGTAGTAGCGGTCGTCGCAGCGGTCGACATAGATGCTGCCGTCCGGCGCGCGGTAGCGGCACATCTCTTCGCCGCGCCGCACTTCGCCACCTTGCCGGGGCGCCGTCGACGAGCCGACCACCGCGCCGAGCAGGGCGCCGCTGGCGGCGCCGATCACGGTGCTCTTGGTGTTGCCGCCGATGGCCTGGCCGACCAGCGCTCCGCCGGCCGCGCCGACGAGGGCGCCCGTCCCGGCACCCTGCTGCTGCGGCGTCTGTGCACAGGCTGCCAGCGTCACGAGCAGCGCGGTAGCGAGAGCTATTCCATTGAATTTCACGATCAAATCCTCTCCTTGAGTCCCTATGGCTCAAATGCCGGCGCATTGCGGCGGAACATGGGCGGTCTCCCAGCCCCGCGGGCGTGGGCCACGAAGGGTGCCGCGCAAAGTGGATGGACCTCGCAACAAAAAAGGCCGGGCTAACCCGACCTTTCTCTACATCTCGACATCCAGTGCCAGTACATCCGTGGTCAAAGGAGGAGACGATCTGCAATCTCCATGACGGTGTATATGGGGATGGTTAACGAATGTTTAAAGGGGCGACGCCGGCCTGTCCAAGGCTGTTCCGGCCGCCGGCGGCAGAATTTGCCGGCCCCTGCTTGACCGCTGCCGACGCATCCGCGCCGCCCCGAGACCGGTCTCGGGGCACGCAGCTTGCGCAACCAGCCTGCCAAGGCCTCAGGTGTTGAACTTGAACAGCATCACGTCGCCGTCCTGGACGACGTATTCCTTGCCTTCGTCACGCGCCTTGCCTGCCTCCTTGGCCGCCACCTCGCCGCCGAGGGTGACGAAATCGTTGTAGGCGATCGTCTGGGCGCGGATGAAGCCTCGTTCGAAGTCGGTGTGGATCACGCCTGCCGCCTGCGGCGCCTTGGCGCCCTTGTGGACGGTCCAGGCGCGCGTCTCCTTCGGACCGACGGTGAAGTAGGTGATGAGGTGCAAGAGCTCGTAGCCGGCGCGGATCAGCTTATCGAGGCCCGGCTCGTCGAGGCCCATGTCGGCGAGGAATTCCTGCGCCTCTTCGTCGGGCAGCTGTGCCACCTCGGCCTCGATGGCAGCCGAGATGATGACCACTCCGGCGCCCTGCGCCTCGGCCATCTTCTGCACGGCTACGGTGTGCTCGTTGCCGGTCGCGGCATCGCCCTCGGCGACGTTGCAGACGTAGAGCACCGGATGCGAGGTCAGAAGGTTCAGTCCCTGCAGGATGGCGAGGTCCTCGGCGGCGATGCCCTTGAGCAGCAGGCGCGCCGGCTTGCCGTCCTGCAGAAGCGCGAGCGCCTGCTCCATCATCGGCAGCACCGTGGAGGCTTCCTTGTCCTTGCCCTGGGCGCGCTTGCGGATCTGGACGATGCGGCGCTCGAGGCTCTCGAGGTCGGCGAGCATCAGTTCGGTCTCGACGGTCTCGGCGTCGGCAACGGGATCGATGCGGCCCTCGACGTGGGTGATGTCGTCGTCCTCGAAGCAGCGCAGCACGTGCACGATGGCGTCGACCTCGCGGATGTTGGCGAGGAACTGGTTGCCCAGGCCTTCGCCCTTCGAGGCGCCGCGGACGAGGCCGGCGATGTCGACGAAGGAGATGCGGGTCGGGATGATCTCCTTCGACTTGGCGGTCGACGCGAGCAGCTTGAGGCGCGGATCGGGAACCGCCACCTCACCGGTGTTCGGCTCGATGGTGCAGAACGGATAGTTGGCCGCCTGAGCGGCAGCCGTGCGCGTCAGCGCGTTGAAAAGCGTCGATTTGCCAACGTTGGGCAGGCCAACGATGCCGCATTTGAAACCCATGGTCTTGTAGTCCTATCGGGAGTTCAGAATTTGCTCAGGGCTATGGGCGAAAGGGTTGACGATCGTCAAGCCTTCGATGGTCTGGCCGTCCTGCAAATCCTCGGAAAGGAAGAAACTGCAAGCGAGTTCGCTTGCGGAAGCCAGTAGCAGGCAGTCCCACCACGAATATCCGAATTCGGAATGAATGTCGCGGGCGCGGTGGACGGCCCAGTATGTCAGCGGACTGTCCCCGAGTTCGGAGAATGCATCGACCACGACATAGGCGGCTTCTACCGTTCCGAACCACTTCTTGCGAAGCAACACATACGTCAGCTCGTTCAGCACCTGCAGATTGATGCAAGCCGAGCGTCGCCCTGCAAGCTCGTTGAGCCAATGCTTGGCGAGGCGCTCCTTGTCACCGCTTTGGCGGTCATGGGAGTAGAGCAGCACATTGGAGTCGATGAAGAACCTAGCGCCTTGCATTGCGCTCGTCCGCAGTGGGCATGCGGCCGTTTTCCATCACGCTCCACTTGGGCCCACTGAAGATGCGTTCAAGGGCCTCCAGTTGACGATTTCGTTCTGCTTGTGCTGCTGCGGCGCGGTCGTTTTCGACTTTTTCGCGCGCCGCGTCCGCAAGATAGCGCGACACGCTCTTGCCAGCCCTTGCCGCCTCGACCCGCGTCTGCACGAGCAGGTCATCATCCATCGAGATGGTAACATTTTTCATGGCACGATCTCACGAACTCACGAACTTCGTGTAAGGAAGATAGTGCGGGAGGCCTTTGGTCGCAATGGCGGTCTGCGCTCCGCGACCGGCAGGCGGGAGTGCCCTCACTCCTTGCCGAGCAGCTTCTTCAGCATTGCGGCCATCGGACCGGTCTCGGGAACCTTGACCGCCGGCTGGCTGGGGCGGGCCTGGCGGATGTGGCTCTGGGCCTTTGGCGCCTGTGCCTTGGGGGCCTTCGGCGGCGGCCGGTCGTCGTCGCCAGTCGGTTGAAGCGTGTCGCGCAGTCCGACGGTCACCTTGTTCATGAAGCCGCTGTCGTCGCCCTTGGCGACGAAGCCGGCATTGTCGGCGATGGCGTCGAGCAGCGCCTCGAGCCAGGCCTTGTCGGCCTTGGCGAAGTCGCCGAGCACATGGCCGTGCACCATCTCCTTGACGCCCGGATGGCCGATGCCGATGCGGACGCGGCGATAGTCCTTGCCGACATGCTGGTCGAGCGAGCGGATGCCGTTGTGGCCGCCGGCGCCGCCGCCCACCTTGACGCGCACCTTGCCGGCGACGAGGTCGAGCTCGTCATAGAAGACGGTGAGATCGGAAGGCGCGAGCTTGTAGAAGCGCATGGCTTCGCCGACCGACTGGCCGGACAGGTTCATGAAGGTCTGCGGCTTGATCAGGATGATCTTTTCGCCGGCGATGTTGCCTTCGGCGACCAGCGCCTTGAACTTTTTCGTCCAGGGCGAAAACGAATGGCGGCGGGCAATTGCGTCCGCCGCCATGAAGCCGACATTGTGCCGGTTGTTCTGGTATTGCGCACCCGGATTGCCGAGACCTGCAAACAGCAGCATGTTCGGGTCCTCCGGAAGTGCTGCCGATTATGCCTCGGCGGTAGCCTCGGCTGCGCCTTCTTCCGACTTCGATGCCGAGGTGCCGGCGATCGTGGCGACGGTGAAATCGCGGTCGGAGATGACGGGCTTCGCACCCTTCGGCAGCTTGACGGCCGAGATGTGGATCGAATCGCCGATGTCGGTGCCGTCGAGGTCGACGGTGATGAACTCGGGGATCGCGTTGGCCGGGCAGTGCAGCTCGACTTCGTGACGGACGATGTTCAGCGTGCCGCCGCGCTTGATGCCGGGCGACTTCTCTTCGTTGATGAAGTGAACCGGAACCTGGACGTTGACTTCGGTGTTTGCGCCGACGCGCAGGAAGTCGACGTGCATCGGGAAGTCACGGACCGGATCGAGCTGGTAGTCCTTCGGCAGGACCTTGATCTTCTTGCCGTCGACGTCGATCGTCGCCACGGTGGTCAGGAAGCCGCCGCCATGGATCTTGTAGAAGACGTCCTTGTAGGACAGGGCGATGGCCAGGGGAGGCTGCTTGTCGCCGTAGATGACTGCAGGCACTTTGCCGTTGCGGCGAACTTCACGGGCGGACCCCTTACCGACCAGTTCGCGTGCTTCGGCCTTGAGCTCGTAAGTTTCGCTCATGGCATTTCCTTTCGGTTGTATGGAGCGCCTACGGTTGGCTTGACGCCATGTCCGTAAACGTCGAAAGCCGCCGGATCGGGCGGCCTTCCGCCGCGTTGCCTCCAAGGGTGTCTACGCGGGTGGCGGCTCTATAACGGAAGGTGGCAAAAAGTGCAACCGTCGGGGCAGTCCGGGGCTGGCTCCGTCTTGGCGCCGCCGTGGCTGCTCGCGCAGGCGCTGCCGAGCCTGTATCACGCCGCTCGAAACTTTCGCGAGCCTAATGTCAGCCATGTCAGACCTTTTCCCGCTCGACTTTCCGGCAGGCACCATCCTGGTGCTGGTCGTGGCCGCCTTCGTCGCCGGCTGCGCGCGCGGTTTCTCGGGCTTCGGCGGCGCGCTGATCTTCGTGCCGGTGGCAAGCTCGCTGATCGGCGCCAAGCTTGCGGTGCCGCTGCTCCTGATCGTCGACCTGGTGCTGACCCCGGGGCTGATCCCCAAGGCCTGGCACAATGCCGACCGAACCAATGTCGGCGTCATGGCGCTTGGCGCGGCCGTCGGCGTGCCGACCGGCACCTACCTGCTCACCCATGTCGACGGGGTGGTGATCCGCTGGGCCATCGTCGCCATCGTGGCGGCGCTGCTCGCGCTCTTGATGTCGGGCTGGCGCTATCACGGCCGGCCCCATGCCAGCCTGACCGCGGCCGTCGGTATGACTTCGGGGCTGTTTTCGGGGGCTGCCCAGGTCGGCGGGCCGCCCGTCGTCGCCTACTGGCTCGGCGGCGCTATCCAGCCGCAGACGGTGCGGGCCAACATCGTGCTCTACTTCGCGATCTCGAGCGTGCTGTCGATCTCGAGCTACCTCGTTGCCGGGCTGCTGACCTGGGAGACGGTAGGGCTGTCGCTGACGATCGGGCCGACCTTCGCCCTCGGCCTCTACATCGGCTCGCGCCTGTTCAGCCGCGCCAACGAGGCCACGTTCCGCCGCATCTGCTACGGCCTCATCGCAACTGCGGCGATCATCGGCCTGCCGGTTCTGGACGGCGTGCTGCGGTAGCGCGTTGCCAGACGACGTAACTCTTTTCGTTGAAGCCCGGGCCGCTTTCAAATAGAATTCGCAGATCGGGGGCATGGTGGACTCCCCGTGAGGCCAGGTGGCCCAAGTTCCGCCTTCGCACCCTTGCGCGGAGGAAAGACCATGCCCCGTATGATTTCATCTGAAAACCTGATCCGCCTCATGGGCACCGATCGCTGCCCGCTGATCGTCGACGTGCGCCGGGAGGCCGTGTTTGCGGCCGCGCCGACGAGGATCGCCGGCGCTCTGTGGCGTAATCACATGAAGGTAGACGAGTGGCTGCCGCAGCTGCCTCGGCACAGCACGATCGTCGTCTATTGCGCACACGGCCACAATGTCAGCGAGATCGCGCTTGCCCGCCTGCTCGCCGCCGGCGCCGACGCGGTCATGCTCGAAGGCGGCATCGATGCCTGGCTGGCTGCCGGCGGCCCCGTCGTGGCGCGCGAGGCGCCCGGCCTCGAAACGGGCCTGCCGCGGCCGAGCGTCTGGGTCACGCGGGCGCGGCCGAAGATCGACCGCATCGCCTGTCCGTGGCTCATCCGCCGCTTCATCGATCCGCTGGCGGTCTTCCACTTCGTCACGGCCGAGTGGGTCAAGGACATCGCCGACGAGACGGGCGCCATTCCTTTCGACATCAAGGACGTGCACTACTCGCATCGGGGCGACGAATGCACCTTCGACACGCTGATCTCGGAATTCGGCCTGACCGATCCGGCCCTGCTACAGCTGGCGCGAATCGTGCGCGGGGCCGATACTGCGCGGTCTGATCTCGAACCGCAGGCGGCGGGACTGCTTGCCATATCGCTCGGCCTTTCGGCCATCGAAGAAGACGACCTCGTCCAGCTGGAAAAAGGCATGCCGATCTACGATGCGCTCTATGGCTGGTGCCGTTATGCGACGGCCGAAACCCACAACTGGCCAGCAAAGGCGATCTGACATGGACACCACGCCGACCGCGGCGGCGTATCCCTCGTTCGGGGAGGCGACACGGACCTTCGCCAAGATCGGGCTCCTGTCCTTCGGCGGGCCGGCCGGCCAGATCGCCCTGATGCACAAGATCCTGGTCGACGAGAAGCGCTGGCTCGACGAGCCGCGCTTCCTGCATGCGCTCAACTACTGCATGCTCCTGCCCGGGCCGGAGGCGATGCAGCTCGCCACCTATGCCGGCTGGCTGCTGCACGGCGTGCGGGGAGGGCTCGTCGCCGGCCTGCTGTTCGTCCTGCCGGGTGCCGTGGTCATCACCGCACTCTCGGCGATCTACCTCACGGTCGGCCACGTCACGCTGGTGCAGGGGCTGCTCTTCGGCCTCAAGGCTGCGGTGCTTGCCGTCGTGCTCGAGGCGCTGATCAAGGTGTCGAAGCGTGCGCTGAAGAACGGCTTCATGGTGGCGCTCGCGGTCGCGGCCTTCGTCGCCATCGCGTTCCTCAAGCTGCCGTTCCCGCTGATCATCTTCGCGGCGGCGGTGGTCGGCGCGCTGATGCACCTGGCGGGCCTCGGCAACAGCGGAATCGCGAAGTCGGAAACCGACGCCGACGCCGGATACGTCATGCCGGAATGGACCAGGCCGAGCGCGCGGCGCTTCGTCACGACGCTCACCGTGTGGCTCGCCATCTGGCTGCTGCCGCTGGCGCTGCTCTGGCAGTTCCTCGGCGCGGGCCACGTCTTCACGGCGGAGGCGGTATTCTTCTCCAAGATGGCGACCGTCACCTTCGGCGGCGCCTATGCGGTGCTTGCCTATGTCGCCCAGCAGGCGGTCGAGGTGCATGGCTGGCTGAAGCCGGACGAGATGCTGACCGGCCTCGGCCTCGCCGAGACCACGCCGGGGCCGCTGATCCTGGTGCTGGTCTTCGTCGGTTTCCTCGGCGGCGCGCGGCTCTCGGCTCTCGCGCCGCTCGCCGGCGGCGTCGGCGGCGCCGTGGTGACGCTGTGGTTCACCTTCGTGCCCTGCTTCCTGTGGATCTTCGTCGGCGCGCCCTATGTCGAGACGGTGCGCAACGTGCGCTGGCTGGCGAGCGCGCTATCGGCGGTGACCGCTGCGGTCGTCGGCATCATCGCCAACCTCGCCGTCTGGTTCGGGCTGCACGTGCTGTTCGCAACCGTCGGCGAGACGGCGTGGGGGCCGTTCGCGCTGCCGGTGCTCGATTTCGCGGGCTTCGACTGGGCGGCGGCGGTCATCGCGCTGGGCGCCGGCGTGGCCCTGATCCGCTACCACGCCAACATGATCGTCGTGCTGGCGGTGTCCGCGCTCGCCGGCATGGCCTGGCAGTTCTGGTAGCCGCGCTGGTCCGGCAGCAAAAGCCCCATCCCGGCTGTCCGGAATGGGGCTCCAATTCGGATGAGGGCCCGGGGCCGGATCAGTCGAACAGGCTCGACACCGATTCTTCGGTCGCCGTGCGCGAGATCGCCTCGCCGATCAGGTCGCCGATCGAGACGACGCGGATATTGTGCGCGTCCATCACCGCCTGGGTCGGCTGGATCGAGTCGGTGAT
The DNA here is from genome assembly GCF_039907765.1 of Mesorhizobium sp. CC13. NCBI lineage: Bacteria > Pseudomonadati > Pseudomonadota > Alphaproteobacteria > Hyphomicrobiales > Phyllobacteriaceae > Mesorhizobium > Mesorhizobium sp. CC13. The sequence goes on from NZ_JARDJI010000019.1 coordinate 55,831, forward strand.
GACCAGTTCCTGCAGCTGCGAGCCGCTGATGCGGGCGGCGGCACCGCCCGAGAGCACGCCGTGGGTGATGTAGGCCGTGACGCTGGTGGCGCCCTTGGCAAGCAGCGCGTCGGCCGCGTTGCAGAGCGTGCCGCCGGAATCGACGATGTCGTCGATCAGCAGGCAGTCCTTGCCCTTGACGTCGCCGATGACGTTCATGACCTCGGATTCACCGGGGCGCTCGCGGCGCTTGTCGACGATGGCGAGCTGGGCGTCGAGGCGCTTGGCGAGCGCACGGGCGCGTACCACGCCGCCGACGTCGGGCGAAACGACCATGACGTTGTCGAGCTGCTTGTACTTGGCCTTGACGTCGCGGGCCATCACCGGGACCGAGAACAGGTTGTCCGTCGGGATGTCGAAGAAGCCCTGGATCTGGCCGGCATGCAGGTCGAGCGTCAGCACGCGGCTGGCGCCGGCGCGGGTGATCATGTTGGCGACGAGCTTGGCCGAGATCGGCGTGCGGCCCGAGGCGCGGCGATCCTGCCGCGCGTAGCCGAAATAAGGGATGACCGCGGTGATACGCCTTGCCGACGAGCGCATGAAGGCGTCGATCATGATGAGCAGTTCCATCAGGTGATCGTTGGTCGGGAAGGAGGTCGACTGCAGGATGAAGACGTCCTCGCCGCGGACGTTCTCCTGGATTTCCACGAAGATTTCCTGGTCGGCGAAACGCTTCACGCTCGCTTTGCCCAGGGGAATGTTGAGATAGCGTGCGACAGACTCTGCCAGCACCCGGTTGGAATTGCCCGCGAAGAGTTTCATACGCCGATCCTGGAAGTGAATATGAGCGGGCTTTTAGCGGCCCTGAGCCGTATTGCAAGCCGAGTCCGCGCGAAATGTTAAAAAACCGACGTGCCCGAGCGGAAGTGCGGTTCAGCCCGACCGCGTCGCCAGCCAGCTGGCGAGGTCGTCGATGGTGCTGTCGGCGATGGCCTGCATGGTCGAGGCGGCGACCGCCGACCAGCCATCGCCGCCGGCCGCCGAGGGGGCCTTGTGCTGGCCGTTGATGCGGTGGAGGCGGGTGCCGGCCGGGTCGTAGACGTCCCAGACATAGACCACGGTGGTGTCGCTGCCTTCCGTCATTGCCGAGAAGTAGCCGCGCATGATGATGCCCGGAGGCGAGGTGTCGGTGCTGCCGGCGAGCGTGATGCCGCGGGCGCGGGCCTGGACGCCGAGCCGCTCGGTCAGCGGCGTGGCCGCCTCTACCGGGGTCCCGACGATCGGGGCGAACTGCACGCGCGTCCTGGCGACGACCGCCGACACCTGCGCGGCATTCTGGGGCGCTCCGGCTTCCGCGGCCGTCGCGGGTGGGGGCGGCGTGTCGGTGCCTTCCGTCCTGGCGAGCGCGTTCGATTGTTCCGTCGGCGCGATGGCGGATGGCTCGAGCACGTCCTTGGAGCTGTTGCATGCGGAAAGGGCGGCGAGCGCGGACAGGCATGCCGCGGCTCCGAACCATCGTCTCATCTGCCGTGATCTCCCTGGCAAACGCCCCTCAGCGCCCATCGCCAATCACCGCACGATCAAGTCGAGATCATGGCGGGAAAGTGGCCGGGGCGCAGATTCGGTGGTCAGGTAGGTACGACCCAGCGTCATCGCGGTCTCGCTTTCGGAATCGGCGATGATCATGTGCGCGAACAGCGTCATGTTCGGCGCGATCGGCTCGGGATTGCCCTGGTAGAACATCGGCATGTCCATCCAGGACGGGGTGAAGCGCGCGCCGACAGAATAGCCGCAGGCGTTGAGCCGGTGCTTGGTCAGGCCGTGCGCCTCGAGCGTGCGCGCATGCGCGTCGAACACGTCGCCGAAGCTGTTGCCCGGGGTCATCGCCTTCTCCACCGCGACCATCGCCGCAAGCGAGGCGTCGTAGAGCTCCTGATGGCGCTTGGACACCTTGCCGGTCAGGATCGTGCGCATCATCGGCGCGTGGTAGTGGTTGTAGACCCCCGACCATTCCAGCGTCAGCTGGTCGTTCTTGTTGAGCTTGCGGCGCCCGGACTTGTAGCGGCACAGGAGCGCATCGGGGCCGGAGCCGATGATGAATTCGTTGGCCGGGTAGTCGCCGCCGCCGGAAAAGATCGCGGAGTGCATCGCAGCCAGGATCTTGGCCTCGTCGCCGCCCTGCTTGATGAGCGGAAGTGCTGCGTCGAGCGCATCGTCGGAAAGCGCGGCGGCCTTCTCGGCCTTCTCGATCTCCGCCGGACTCTTGAACAGGCGCAGCCGGCCGACGATGCCCGAGGCGTCGACGATCTGGCCGAAGGTCTGGAGCTGCTCGTCGAGGCGGCGGCCGTTGAAGGCGGTCAGCCCGTGCGTGTCGTATTCGACGCCGATGCGCATGCCGAGCAGGTCGAGATCGTTGAGCAGGTTGCGCAGGTCGAGCGTCGGGTTGGCGTTGTCGCGGTCGGTCCACACGACGATGTTGTCGATGATCGAGGTGTGGCGCGCCTGGCGCAGGTCGGCCGAGCGGGTGAGCAGCGTCATCGCACCGTCGGCCTTCACCACCAGCGCCTGGAAGAAGCAGAAGCCGAACGTGTCGTAACCGGTCAGCCAGTACATGCTTTCCTGGGCGAAGAGCACGATGGCGTCGAGCTTCTTCTCGGCCATCTCGATCATCAGCCGGTCGCGGCGGGCGTCGAATTCGGATCGTTCGAAATGCAGCGCCATACGGTCATCCCTCCAATGCGATTGCCGAAACCTGCCGCCCGTAGTCCGCTTCCCTGCGGTGCGTGGTGCGCCGGAAGGAGTAGAAGAGGTCTTCCTCCGCGTAGGTGCAGCGGCCGAGCATGTCGGCCACGACGCCGGCGCGGCGGAGTCGATCCACCGTATACCGGTTGAGGTCGAACATGGCGTGGCCGGCATTGGCGGAGGCGGTGAAGTAGCGCGCGTTGTCGGCGTCCTCGCCGGTGAAGCGGGCGACGAACTCCGGCCCGACCTCGTAGTTGGCGGCGCTGATCGAGGGGCCGAGCACGGCAAGGATGCGCTCGCGCCTGGCGCCAAGGCCTTCCATGGCGGTGATGGTGTTCTCGAGGACGCCGCTGAAGGCTCCCTTCCAGCCGGCATGGGCGGCACCGATGACGCGCGCCTCGGGGTCGGCGAAGAGCACGGGCCCACAGTCGGCGGTCGAGGCGCCCACGGCGATGCCGGGACGATCGGTCACGATGGCGTCGGCCTTGGGGCGTTCGCCGGCGAACGGGCCGGTGGCGACGATCACGTCGGGCGAATGGATCTGGTAGGCGGTGAGCAGGCGGTCGGGCGCGACGCCCATCCAGCTTGCCACGCGGCGGCGGTTCTCGGCCACCAGCGCCTGGTCGTCGGCGGAACCGGTGCCGATGTTGAGGCCCTCGTAGATGCCTTGCGAGACCCCGCCGGCCCGGGTGAAGTAACCGTGGCGGATGCCCTGGGCGTCCGCGCTGGCGAGCAGGTTGGACCGGACCGGATCCGGCTTCGAGTCGTTCAGCATTGCCGCCTTGTCGTCCCCCAGGGCAGTTTCGTCAAGGCGGGGCCGGTTAGTCACGGTCCCGCGTCGTTTGTGAGCGCGGACAGTGGAGCCGCGGCAAGCAAGCTGTCAACCGGCGCCGGGGAAGGGCACCCTGGTCCCCGCCGTTGCGACCGCCAGAACCTTGAACAGTGTGCCCATGGCGCTGGGCCCGGCCAGCCGCTCGACCTCCGCGCGGATCTTGTCGCGCGCATCCTCGTCCCCCCTGGCACCCAGCTTGCCGGCCCGTTCGAGCAGCCCCATGCCGAGAAGGAATTCACCCTGGGTGGCGAGATACGCGTCGAGGCCGTGCGCTCCCGCCGCGCCGGCAAGGGCAGCGAAGTCGACATGCGAGGTCAGGTCGGCCTCGCCGGGGCTCTTGAGCACGTCCTCGTGGCGATGTCGGCGCAGCGCCTGCAGCGTGTCGCCGATGCCTGGGGCAAGGTGGCCATAGTCGAAGAACAGGCCGGCGCCGCTCGAGGCCGCGATATGTTCGGCGATGGCCTCCATCACGGCGGTGCGGGCGGGCGCGAATTCGAAGACCGCGCCCGGCGCGGCAGCGGCGGCCTCGGGCGGCAGCAAGCCGGGCTCCAGCGATGCGACACCGGTGACGAAGGCGAGGTAGCCGCTCTCGTCCAGCCCTATGGCGCGCTCGCGCCAGTCCGCGCCGACCCTGACGAACTGGCGGGTCGGGATCGCGTCGAACAGCTCGTTGCCGACGATCAGCAGCGGCGCTTCCGGCAGGGTGGCTACGCTTTCGTGCCAGGCGATGTCGATGCTGCTTGCGGTGAGCGTGGCCTTCTGTACTTCGCGCAGCCTTGGGCTGGTTTCGATCAAGGCGACCGAGGCATCCGCGACGAAGGCGGGGTCGAGCTTGCCGAGCACCCGAAGCATGTCCCGCATCAGCGTGCCGCGGCCGGGGCCGATCTCGGCCAGGGTGGGGCGCACCGGGCGCCCCAGTGCCTGCCAGGCCGCATAGAGCCAGACGGCGGCGAGTTCGCCGAACATCTGGCTGATCTCCGGGGCGGTGGTGAAGTCGCCGGCGGCGCCGAACGGCTCGCGCGTGGTGTAGTAGCCGTCTTCGGGGTCGAACAGGCACGTCGCCATGTAGTCGGCGACGCTGATCGGACCGGAAGCGGCGATCAGTCTGGCTATGCGCTTCTTGAGCGCCGTCATGCCGGGCTGGCGGCGTGAGCCGCCGGCTTCGCCGACATCATCGCCCAGATGCCGATCAGCACCATCGGGGTCGACAGCACCATGCCCATCGTCAGCCAGCCGCCGAACAGGAAGCCGATCTGCTGGTCGGGCTCGCGGAAGAACTCGACGAAGATGCGCGACAGGCCGTAGCCGCAGATGAAGGCGCCGGCGACGAAGCGCGGCGTCTTCAGCTTGAGGCGGGAATGGGTGAGGATGCGCAGGACCAGGAACAGCACCAGGCCTTCGAGCAGGGCTTCGTAGAGCTGGCTCGGATGGCGCGGGAAGGGGCCGCCCGTGGGGAATTCGAAGGCCCACGGCACATTCGTCACCCGGCCCCAGAGTTCCGAATTGATGAAGTTGGCGATGCGGACGAGGCCGAGCCCGACCGGCACGCCGGCGGCGATGACGTCGATCAGCGACCAGACGTGGATGCGGTGCTTGCGGGCGAACAGCACCATGGCGATCGTCACGCCCAGCAGGCCGCCGTGGAACGACATGCCGCCTTCCCACACGGCGATCATATCCATCGGGTTGGCGAGATAGCGCGCGAGATCGTAGAACAGGATGTAGCCGATGCGGCCGCCCGCCACGATGCCGATCGCCGCCCACAGCACGAAGTCGTCGAGGGCTTCGGGTTTCATCGGCGCCTGGCCGTTGGACCAGAGCCTCGGGCTGGTCAGGAGCCGCTTGCCGTACCACCAGGCGAACAGGATGCCGACGATATAGCCCAGTCCGTACCAGCGTATGGCCAGCGGGCCTATCTGGAAGATGACCGGATCGATGTTCGGGAAGGTCAGGGCAGCCATCTGCAGGGCCAGGTATTCGCTCAATTCAATCTCCGGACATAAGCGGTCGCGCGCGGACCATGGGGCAGGGTTTTGGCACGGTCAAGGCGGGCCGATGTCGCTCACCAAGATGTCATTGGTCGGCTTCGAACAGACGCTCGTAGTCCATGGCGCCATGGAGGATGCGCAGAATCTCGATCCGCTCGGCGTTGACGCGGTAGAAGATCAAGTAGTCGCGATGCACCCGGCGGCGGATGTCGTTGCCGGCAAGCCTGCGCGATGCGCGCGACCGCGTAGCCGAATGGCAGTTCGGCAAGACCGGCACAACGTTCGCGCAGTTCCAGGATGAAGCTCAGCGCCCTCGCCGGATTGTCGGCGGCGATGTGGTCGGCAATGGAGTCGAGGTCGCTTTCCGCCGCGTGGGTGAAAACGACCTGCATGGTGTCATCTGTCTTTCGCGCGGTACTTGGTCTCGAGGCGGGCGAAGACGTCCTCGGCGGGCACCAGACGGCCGGCCTCCGCGTCGCTCAGCCCCCGGGTCAGCTCAGCATCGAGCGCTGCAAGGCGCTTTTCCCGCTCCTCGACGAGGCGAACCCCTTCGCGCAAGACCTCGCTCTTGGAGTTGTAGCGTCCGGTATTGACGAGCTGGTTCACGACCTCTTCGAGATGTGCCCCGAGATCGGCACTGATGGCCATGTCGCATTCCTCTTCGGCTCGACGATTGAAATAATAGTTATTGGTCAAGGCAAGGATCCAGCTTTTTGCTGGCGGCAACGCCCTTGCATTCCCAGCTTTGCCCCACTACGTCGAAACCACAACGCGAGGTTTTGCCATGACGACCGGACCGAACCGTATCCTGGATGAGTTCGCCAAGCTGATGACCGATGCCGCGGGTGCTGCGCAGGGCGTCAAGCGCGAGGTCGAGACCGCCTTCCGCTCGCAGGCCGAGCGCGTGATGAACTCGCTCGAGGTGGTGCAGCGCGAGGAATTCGAGGCCGTGCGCGAGATGGCGATCAAGGCGCGCGCCGAAAACAAGGCGCTCGCGGCTCGCATCGAGGCCCTGGAGGCCAAGCTCGCTTCGCTGGCCGGACAGACCGGCGAGGCGGCTACACCGGCAGCGTCGCCGAAGCCCCGGGCGAAGAAATAATTCATTAACTTTTCCACAAAGCGCAAATCGAAAAAGTGCTTTGTCGTGAATCGCTTACCGGCGCTTGATGAGCTTGCGCCGCAGCCTGTTTCCACACCCGAATGCGGCAGTGCGAAAAATTGGGCTGTTCACGAGACTCCCGATCAATACACTGAATTTACTGCACGATTCGAAACGGAATCGTGCACCGGATGGCGCGGTCCGGCTGGGGGGTATTGAGTCCGGCAGCGCTGGTCGTCCGAGTTCAAGAATAATGTTCGTCGTGTGTGTCCCCCGCGCGGAGCGCGAAGGCGTGCCCGAAACGACAGGAAGAATTGATGGAACTTCTCGAACTCGAGTTCTCCCGCGAAATCCACCCGGTGGACGTCATCGAACAGGTGGCGCACAACAATGATTGGTCGTTCGAGCGGGCGGGCGACGACGAGATTTCCATTTCGGTCGTCGGCAACTGGACCGACTACCAGATCTCCTTCTCGTGGATGGAGGATTTCGAGGCGCTGCATCTCGCCTGCGCCTTCGACATCAAGGTGCCGGAGAACCGGACGCTCGAGGTGCTGCGCCTCTTGTCGATGATCAACGAGCAGATGCTGTTCGGCCACTTCGACCTGTGGGAGAGCGAGGGCGCGATCATGTTCCGCCAGTCGCTGCTGCTCGCCGGCGGCGTCGAGCCCACCAGCCAGCAGGTCGAAGTGCTGCTGTCTTCCGCCCTCGAAGCCTGCGAATGCTATTTCCAGGCGTTCCAGTTCGTCGTCTGGTCGGGCACCTCGGCCAAGGACGCGCTCGCCAGCGTGCTGTTCGAGACGCAAGGCAACGCCTGAGGACTGCCCAGGGAATTCCCATGAGTGCACATGGCGGGCGCAAGCCCGAGATCGCCTTTGCCGACTTCGACAAGGTCGACATCCGCACCGGCACGATCGTCGAGGTCGAGCCGTATCCCGAGGCGCGCAAGCCGGCCTTCAAGCTGAAGATCGACTTCGGCCCGGAGATTGGCGTGAAGCGGTCGTCGGCACAGATCACCAGGCACTACTCGCCCGAGACGCTCGTCGGCCGGCAGGTGTTTGCCGTCGTCAACTTCCCGCCGCGCCAGATCGGCAAGTTCATGTCGGAAGTGCTGACGCTCGGCTTCCCCGATGCCGAAGGCGAGGTCGTGCTCGGCGCCATCGAGCGCAAGGTGCCTGACGGTTCGCGCCTCTTCTAAGGGGCATCACGCCGCGTAGGCCGCCCGCACGTTGTCCAGGAACATCTCGGCGCAGGCCGCCCAGGTGTAGCGCATGGCGCGCTCGCGCGCCTCGGCGCGGTCGATCCTGAGCGCTGCGAGCGCTGCTTCCCGCAGATCCTCCGATACCACGCCGCCGACGCCGTCGCCGACGATGTCGATCGGCCCGGTCACCGGATAGGCGGCGACCGGCGTGCCACTCGCCAGGGCTTCGATGATGACGTTGCCGAAGGTGTCGGTGCGGCTCGGGAAGACGAAGACGTCGGCCGAGGCGTAGATCCGGGCGAGTTCGTCGCTCGGCCGCCGGCCGAGGAAATGGGCTTCGGGGTATTTGGCCTTGAGGCGCTCGATCTCAGGTCCATCGCCGACCAGCACCTTGCTGCCGGGCAGGTCGAGGTCGAGGAAGGCGGGCAGGTTCTTCTCCACCGCGATGCGGCCGACGCAGAGGAAGACCGGCCGCGGAAAGTCCAACTCGACCTTCTTGTCGGGGTGAAAGTGGTTGATGTCGACGCCGCGCGTCCACGGCCTCAGCTTCTCGAAGCCGCGCGCGGCGAGGTCGTCGGCGAGCGACTGCGTGGCCACCATGCAGCCCTGGCCGGAATTGTGGAAATTGCGCAAGAGCCCGTAGGTCCAGCTTTCCGGCAGCGGCAGGCGGGCGCTGACATATTCGGGAAAGCGGGTGTGGTAGCTGGTGGTGAAGGGGCGGTCGTTGGCGCGGCAATAGCGCCGCGCCATCATGCCGAGCGGGCCTTCGGTCACCAGGTGGATGTGGTCGGGCCGGCGCTCCTCGATGATGCGGGCGACGTTGCCGGGCGTGGTCAGCGCCAGCCGGATGTCGGGATAGGTCGGCATCGGCAGGGTGCGGAAGATGTTCGGGGTGAGGAAATCGGCTTCCGCGCCGAACGCCTTCAGCGTTTCGGCGAGCCGTTCCAGCGTGTGCACGACGCCGTTGATCTGCGGACGCCAGGCGTCGGTGACCATCAGGATGCGCACGGCTCGTCTTCCCCTCGGGCCGTGTCCTGCCCGGCTTCGGGCCTTGCGGGAATCAGCGGCGGTCGCGTTCGTTGCGAGTGGCCTTTGAGCAGGCTTCGATGACGTGCGGATGACGGTGCGCCGGGACGGTGCTGATCGTGCTCGTCTGCGGCATCCAGTGGATCGGCGACAGGCTGGTGGCGCGGCTCGACCACCGCGCCTGAGGCCTCAGGCCGGCACGCGGATGATCGCCCTCAGCCCGCCCAGCGGGCTGTCGCTCAGCTTGATGTCGCCGCCATGGCTGCGGGCGATGTCGCGCGCCACCGAAAGCCCGAGCCCGGTGCCGGTGGCATCGAGGTTGCGCGCCTCGTCGAGACGGTAGAAAGGCTTGAACACCTCCTCGCGCTTCTCCTCGGGGATGCCGGGGCCGTTGTCGTCGACCATCACCACCAGCATGCCGCGGTCGTGCACGGCCTTGATCTCGACCTCCCTGGCATAGCGGAAGGCGTTGCCCACGACGTTCTGGAGGAGGCGGGTGAAGGCATTGGGGCGCACATGCACCTCCGGCTCGCCGACGAGCGTCACCTTGAGCTTGCGCTTCCTGAGCTTGGCCTCGTCGCCCAGCCGGTCGAGGCAGGACCCCAGGTCGAAGCGGCCGGGGTCCTCGGCGGCCTCGCCGCGGGCGAAGGCGAGATAGGCCTCGAGCATCGACTGCATGTCGTCGACATCCTGGCTCAGCGCCTCGCGGTCGATCTTGTTGCCCGACAGCGCCAGCTGCAGCTTGAAGCGGGTCAGGATGGTGCGCAGATCGTGGCTGACGCCGGTCAGCATGGCCGTGCGCTGGTCGATCTGGCGCTCGATGCGCTCACGCATCTGGATGAAGGCGAAACCGGCGCGGCGCACTTCCTCGGCCCCCCGCGGCCGGAAGTTGGGCGGCATCGGCCGGCCCTTGCCGAAGCTCTCGGCCGCTTCCGCGAGATGCAGGATCGGCCGGATCTGGTTGCGCAGGAAGGGGATGGCGATGGTCAACAGCACCAGCGACGTGCCCACCATCCAGAGCAGGAAGATGTGGGTGTTGGAGGCGTAGGCCTGGCTGCGCCGGACGAAGACGCGCAGCACCTTGTCGTCGAGCTGGACGCGGACCTCGACGATGTTGGAGTTGCCGACGGTGTCCAGCCAGAACGGCCGGTTGATCTGCTTGCGGATCTCCGAGGACAGCGCCTGATCGAGGATCGAGAAGAACGGCTTCGGCCCCGGCGGGGGCAGGGGGTCGGCCGGCAGCAGGTCGATCTTGAGCGACATGCGCTCCTGGGCGATGCGGATGATCTGGGCGTAGTTCTCCGGCGCCGGAAAAGTGTCGAGAAGGTCGATGATGCCGGAAATGTCGCGCGTCACCGCCTGCGACAGGCGGACCGTGACCGTCTGCCAGTGGCGCTCCATGAACACGAAGGCCACCACCGACTGCAGCAGGATCATCGGGGTGATGACGATCAGCAGCGAGCGGGCGTAGAGCCGCTTCGGCATGTAGAGCGAGACGAGCCGCCAGAAGCGGTTCCAGCTCCGTGGCACTGCCGCCAGCGCGCGCCACACGCGTCCGCCGAGACCGCTTCCGCCCGGACGTTGCATTTCCGTGGTCGCCATCCGCCCTTCCGCCTGGAGTGCTGCGCCTCCATCCGGACGCGCAAAGGCACTCCAACACTTCGCTCTACGCCGCCCGGCCTTGCAAGGCCGGCCCGCGGCACTCCTATTCCACGCTCAGCCGATACCCAATCCCGCGCACGGTCTGCAGCCAGACGGGATTGGCCGGATCGCGCTCGATCTTGCGCCTGAGCCGGTTGATCTGGACGTCGATGGTGCGCTCGCCGACTTCCGCATCGCCGGTCACCAGTTCGTGGCGCGGGATCGTCTCGCCGGCCCTGGCTGCGAAGATGGCGAGGATTTCCTGCTCGCGGTCGGTGAGCTTGAGCGCCTCGCCGCCACGCTTCAGCTCGCGCCGCGCGATCTGGAAGGTGTAGGGACCGAACACCAGCTGTTCCACCTTGGGGGTGGTCACCGGGCCGCCGCGTCTCAGGATGTTGTTGATGCGCAGGATCAGCTCGCGCGGGTCGAAGGGCTTGGGCAGATAATCGTCCGCGCCCGCCTCGAGGCCGGCGATGCGGCTGTCGGTCTCGGACAGCGCCGTCAGCATGAGGATCGGCACGTCCTTCTCGTCGCGCAGCGACTTGGTCAGGTCGACGCCGTTCTCGCCGGGCATCATGACGTCGAGGACGAGCAGGTCGAAGTCGAGGCCGGCCAGCTTGCGCCGTGCCTCGTCGGCGTTGCCGGCGACCGTGACACGGAAGCCGTTTTCCGTCAGATACTGCTTGAGCAGGTTGCGGATGCGCGTGTCGTCGTCGACCACGAGCAGATGCGGTGCGTCGTCGTTCATCGCTGCGGCGGCTCCCGTCCCGTCTCTATTTTCCATCGTCTCTCCCAGGCTTGTTTCCGGGCAGATGATCGATCTGGGCCCGGAGCTCGGGGTTGACCATCGCCTTGAGGAATCGCTCGATCGAGGCGCGTTCGGCCTCACCTGCGCCTTCCAATGCAGCATGGATGCGGCGCGACTGTGGCCGTGCGAGTTCGAGCGTCAGCGTGCGCCCTTTCGCCGTCGGGTACAGTTCCCGCTGCCGCCGGTCGCGCGGCCCCTGGACCTGGATGATGTAGCCCGCGTCGATCAGCTGCTTGAGCACCCTCGCAAGGCTCTGCTTGGTTATCTTGAGCACGTCGAGCAGTTCGGCGACGGTCAGCCCGGGCATGCGGTTGACGAAGTGCAGCACGCGGTGGTGGGCGCGGCCGAAACCGTATTCGGAAAGGATCTGGTCGGGGTCGGACGTGAAGTCGCGATAGGCGAAGTACAAGAGCTCGATGATGGTGAAATCGACGCCGTCGTCGGCCGTCACTGCGGTGCGGATCGGTTGGGCGGCTGCGCCGCTGCGTGGTGCCATAGGATTCCTGCTCGTCAATTTATGTCAGCACTGTTGACATAAATTAGGTGCGATGGTAATTTTTGCCAAGCTTTTCGGCGGATTGCGAACGAAAAGGCAAGGTACGGTGGTTTTTTCCGAAACATCGTGAGTTTGCTTTGGTATTGTTGGCCGTCGACGCTTTACCCTTTCGGCCCTCTGGGCCGGCAAGCCCGATACGAAAACGATTGGCAGGCTCCGGCCTGCGGGAAGGTTTACCATGGCATCCGTTCCTTTCGACCAGCTCGATGGACACATCTGGATGAACGGCGAGTTCATCAAATGGGCAGACGCCAAGATTCACGTCCTAACCCATGGCCTGCACTATGCAAGCGCCGTATTCGAAGGCGAGCGCGCCTATGGCGGCGAGATCTTCAAGCTGACCGAGCACACCGAGCGTCTGCATGAATCGGCTCGGCTCCTCGGCTTCAGCGTTCCCTATTCCGTCGCCCAGATCGACGATGCCTGCCGGGAACTGCTGAAGAAGCAGGGCTTCAAGGATGCCTATGTGCGTCCGATCGCCTGGCGCGGCAGCGAGCAGATGGGCGTTTCGGCCCAGAACAACCGCATCAACGTCGCCATCGCCATCTGGCAGTGGCCGAGCTATTTCGACCCGGCGCAGAAGCTCAAGGGCATCCGTCTCGACCTCGCCGAATGGCGCCGCCCGGATCCGCGCACGGCTCCGTGCAAGTCGAAGGCGGCGGGCCTCTACATGATCTGCACGCTGTCCAAGCATGCGGCCGAGGCCAAGGGCTACGCCGACGCGATGATGCTCGACTGGCGCGGCCAGGTGGCGGAAGCCACCGGCGCCAACATCTTCTTCGTCAAGGACGGCAAGATCCACACGCCGAAGCCGGACTGTTTCCTCGACGGCATCACCCGGCGCACCGTGATCGGGCTTGCCAAGGATCGTGGCCTCGAGGTCATCGAGCGGGCGATCATGCCGGAGGAGTTGGAAGGCTTCGAACAGTGCTTCCTGACCGGCACGGCAGCCGAAGTGACGCCCGTTTCCGAGATCGGGCAGTACCGATTCGAGGTCGGCGAAATCGCCAAGACGCTGATGAACGACTATTCGGCGGCGGTTCAGCCCAAGCACGCGATCGCAGCAGAATAACCAGAAAGATCAATAACTTGATCTGAGGAGAGGGCGGTCCTGCGACCGCCCTTTCTGTTTGAATTGAGGCGAATTTGACTTTCGCGGAATTCGGGGTCTCATGTGGTCGTCGGCCGGCGGAGGTCGGCCAGCAATTTTGGAGGGAATTGTAAATGGAAACTCTTCTTCCGATCATTGTGCAAATCGTGACCGGCGTAATCGGTGGACAGGCAGTTGGGGCGGCCGTCAAACAGGCCGCGATGGGGCAGATGGGCAAGCTGCTCGCCGGTGGTATCGGCGGTCTCGCGGGCGGCCAGATTCTCGGCAGCCTGATGGGCGGCGCGGCAGATCCGGCCACGGCGGGCGCACTGAGCGGCATTCTCGGCGACGTCGTCGGCGGTGCTGGCGGCGGTGCGATCCTCACGGCGATCGTCGGCGCCGTCATGGGCGCGATGAAGAAGGCCTGACAATATCCCCACGTTCTCTCGACTGGGCGGCTTCGGCCGCCCTTTTCATTTGCGCGGACGGCGGCCGGCGCGAATAGGCATGGACGGCGCGCGCCTGCGCCCCTATCTCGGTGCCAGCATCAGCAAAGGGACAGCCATGGGACAGCTCAACGCAGGCATCGTGCCGGTCACGCCATTCCAGCAGAATTGCACGATCCTCTTCGACAACGACGACAAGACCGGCGTTGTCGTCGACCCGGGCGGGGACGTCGAGACCATCCTGGCGATACTCGGCGACAGCGGCATCAAGATCACCGCGATCTGGCTCACCCATGGCCATATCGACCATGCCGGCGGCGCGATGGAGCTGAAGGAGGCGCTCGGCGTCGAGATCGTCGGCCCGCACGAGGCGGACAAGCCCTTGCTCGACAATCTCGCGGTGCAGGCCGAGAAATTCGGCTTGGCCGGCAGCGTGCGCAACTGCACGCCCGACAGGTTCCTGACCGAAGGCGAGACGGTGTCGTTCGGCGGTCACGTCTTCGAGGTGCTGCATTGCCCCGGCCACGCGCCCGGACATGTCGTCTACTACAACCGCGCCGCCAGGTTCGCCCATGTCGGCGACGTGCTGTTCCAGGGCTCGATCGGCCGCACCGACCTCTATGGCGGCGACCACGAAACGCTGATCCGCTCGATCAAGGAAAAGCTCCTGCCGCTGGGCGACGACGTCGGCTTCATCTGCGGTCACGGTCCCGGCGGCCGCTTCGGCGACGAGCGGCGCGGCAATCCCTACCTGGTCTGACACAGCCTGGTCTGACGACAGCCTGACAAATCGGAAAACGAAAGCGGCGCCATCGAAGGATGGCGCCGCTTTTTAGTCGGGGCAGGGAACCCTGATCGCAAGCGTCAGTTGGCGACGCAGAAGTGCTCCTGGCCGTCATAGCCGGTGAACGTGCCGGTGCGCGGCTTGAAGCTGCGGTAGCGGTCCGAGCAATACTCGTACCATTCCGGGGTCCACGGCTCGACCGACGAGTAGCCGCGGCCGTAGTTCTCGGAATAGATCACGCGCTGCTGCGGCGCCGGGCGGTAGTATTCCTGGCGATAGACGCGGCGCGGCTGGTAATCATAGTCGTAATAGTCGTCGTAGACCGGCCGCGAGCGGTTGGCGTTGCCGGCAATGACCGCACCGGCGATCAGCCCGAGCGCACCGGCAGCGACGATCGCGCCAGTGTTGTCGCGGCGGTGCTTGTAGTGCCTCCAGCCGTCGCTGGCCTGGGCCGCGGGCAGGGCGGCAAGGGTGGTGGCGGCAACAGCTGCCGACAGGACAATGGTCTTGATGATGCGGTTCATGTTCGGTCTCCTTCGCCGTCCAGCCCGTATCGAAGGGCCGGAGATCGGCGTCGACTAGCTGTCTAGGGGACCCAGCCTGAACGCAAGCTGAACGGATTTACCGACGTTAACGCCGCTCGCCGAAGGCCAAGCGACACCTGTCCGGCATACCGGTTTCGGACGCTTTACGGACGATCGGCCGTCGCCATGGGCTCCGGCCGCCCCCTGGGTTCAGCCAACCGTCAGATTGACGGCCTTGGGTCCCTTGCCGCGCTTGTCCGGCTCGGTATCGAACGTGACTTTCTGCCCATCCTCAAGACCGGGAAGACCCGACGCCTGCACGGCCGAGATGTGGACGAAGACATCCTTCGCTCCGTCGTCCGGCGTGATGAAGCCGAAGCCTTTGGCATGATTGAAGAACTTGACGGTGCCGGTCTGCGGCATGGGAAACTCCTCTGATCCCATAAATTCCAGTCTCCGGGCCGGCAAATGCCCGAAGGTGAAATTTGTCGTTCATTTTTGAGTGATCGGCAAGCGAAACTTTTGCTGGCCGGCGCCGCCTCAAAGCGGCGCCGTTGCCGGGATTTGCAGGCTTCGCGCCCTTTCAAAACCGGGTCACCGGCTCAGTATTCGCAGTAGCGGATCGGGCCGATCTGGATGCACGTGCCGGGCCGCGGCCGGTACGGATCGTAGCGGTCGTAGACCCTGATCCGGCAACTGGAGCCGACGTGGCGATGGGTGACGCGCGCACCATATTGCGGCAGGTAGTGCCGCTCGACGCTGCGATGGCAGTCCCTCACCACCGGCTGGCGCACGATGACCGGCCGGCAGTCGGGGCGGCGGTGGCGGTGCCATGCGGTCCGCCCAATTTCGGGGACGTAGTGGCGCACGACCTCCGGGTGACAGCCGCGCACCTGCACGACCAGGCCGCTGTCCGACTGCGGCTCGCCTGCCGGCATGGCGGACGCCGGCCCGCCATAGCCAAGTGCGGCGGCCAGCAGTGCGGCGCCGAGGGAATTCAGGAATTTCATAGTCGGCCTCCTCCTGTGCGGGGCGCGGTCTGTGCCCCTGGCAAACTATGCCATCAAATGGAAGGTTCAGCCAGCGTCGTCAGCCTATGGTTGTGGCGGCCGCAGGAGAGGCGATGCAAAGACAAAGGGCGCGGCGGTTTCCCGCCGCGCCCTTCGTTCAAGCGAACAGGCGAAACTCAGGCCGCGCGGAGGTTGACCGCCTTGGGGCCCTTGCCCATGCGATCAGGCTCGACGTCGAAGGTGACCTTCTGGCCATCGACGAGCGTGCGCAGGCCCGAAGCCTCGATGGCGGAGATGTGCACGAACACGTCCTTCGCGCCGCCATCCGGCGTGATGAAGCCGAAGCCTTTGGTTGCGTTGAAGAACTTTACGGTACCGGTCTGGGCCATTGGGAGAACTCCTTCACCCTATCAGTGGTCTGGACCTGCCGACCGCCTGGCGTCGGCGGCAGATCGGTGGTTTTGCTAGGCGGTCATGCATTCGCGCACGGTAAAACCCCCCGCCGAGTAACGGGGTCGTCAGAGATTCACAGTATCGGGGAAAGGGTCGTGCCAAACGTTCCAGTCTCCGGGACAGCAAATGCCCGAGTAATGCTTGTATTGCATGGAAACGTGTAGGTTGCAAGATGTCGCAGCAGCCGGCGCCGCCGCGCCGCAAGTCGCGATTTCCGGCCTTCCGGCAAACCGCGGTCGGCCAGAGGGCGCCAACGATGGGGACAAGCTGCGCGTGGGGGTTACAATCGCTGGAAGTCTTGTAAGGATCGTGCCGGCGGCGATCTTTCGCCGGGGACGGGGGAGCGAGGAGAGCGACATGAGATTTTCGGCAAGCAGAATTGCCCGCAGGGCCGGGTTCCTGCCGTTGCTGGCGGTCGTGGCGGTGGCCTGTACGGTGGTCGTCGACGAAGGCCCGGGACCGCGGCCGCCGCGTCCCGGCCCGGGACCGCAGTTCTGTACCCGCGAGTACGATCCGGTCTGCGCGCGGCGCGGGGGCGAGCGCCAGACCTTTGCCAATGCCTGCATGGCCGAAGCCGCCGGCTACCGCATCATCCGCGGCGGCGCCTGCCGGGCGGAAGGCGGCTGGGACGACGAGGGCGGGCAGCAGTTCTGCACCAGGGAGTACCGGCCGGTCTGCGGCCAGCGCGGCGGCCAGCTGCGCACCTTCCCCAATGCCTGCGAGGCGGATTCCGCCGGCTTCCGCGTCGTCGACCGGGGCCCCTGCTAGGCAAAAGTGATCCGGTCGCCTCCCGGCCCGAAGCTCCGGGAGGCGACCGGCCGAAACGTCAGTTGGCCGGGAACTCGGTGGCGCGCCTGACCTCGCGCACCCGGCAGTCGTCGCCGACGTGGCGGTGGCGCAGCATCAGGCCCTGGATGCGGTGGATGCGGACGTCGCGGTGGCAATCCACCAGCTGGCGGCGCGGCAGGCGGTCGACCTCGACGAGCACCGGCCGGCAGGTCTCCGGACGATGGTAGTGCGCGGCGCGGCGCCCGATCTCCTCGACATAGCCGTCGCGCACGTCGCGATGGCAGCCGCCGACCTTCATGACGAGGCCCGGTGCTGCGTGCGACGGCGGCATCGGCGCGGCCGTCGCGGGAAGGGCGCCCGCGACGAGGGCGACCATCAACGGCAAGGACGAGAACGTCATCTGGGCCTCCTGGCTGCGGCCCCGAGCTATGCACCGGGATCGACGCGCCGCAAGGGCGGCCCGCGCCAGCGGGGCAATTCTGCGGAGTCAGGGTTAGCGCACGGTTGCCGGGGCAAGGGCCGTGCCGCACGCCTTCGTGAGAAGGCCGCGCCTGCATTTCGACGCGCCTGCGGCTAAGGTGCGGCCTCGGAACCGGGGACGACTCATGGGCGACAACCTCCACTCGATATGGCTGAAGGACGCGCTGGTCTTCCTGTTCGCGGCCGGCGTGCTGGTGCCGCTGCTGCGCATGGCGCGGGTTCCCTCGGTGCTGGGCTTCCTCCTGGCCGGGCTGGCGCTCGGCCCGTTCGGGATGGGCGCGCTGGCCGAGAGCTGGCCATGGCTCGGCCACCTGGCGTTTTCCGACCCCGAAGCCGCCAAGCCTTTTGCCGAGCTCGGCGTGCTGTTCCTGCTGTTCCTGCTCGGGCTGGAGCTGTCGTTCGAGAAGCTGTGGATGCTGCGGCGCCTGGTGTTCGGCGCCGGCACCTTCCAGGCGGTGGCGAGCGTCGCGGCGATCGCGATCGTGCTGGTGTTCGCCGGGCTCGACGGCCATGCCGCCGTGGCGGTGGGCCTGGCGCTTGCGCTGTCGTCGACGGCGATCGTCATGCAGACGCTGACCGAGGAGAAGCGCGCCACCGGGCCGGTCGGGCGTTCGGCGCTCGCGGTGCTGCTGTTCCAGGACATGCTGGTGGCGCCGATCCTGATCCTGATCGGCTTCCTCGCGCCCGGCAGGGACGAAGGACTGTTCAGTGCGCTGCTCGAGGCGCTGATCCAGGGCGGCATCGCGGTGGCGGTGATCCTGCTGTTCGGCCGCTTCGTGCTGAGGGACGCCTTCGGGCTCGCTGCGAGGGCCGGCGGCCGCGACTTCCTGATGGGGCTGACGCTGCTCACCATCGTCGGCGGCGCTGTGCTGACCGCGTCCGCCGGCCTGTCGCTGGCGCTCGGCGCCTTCCTTGCCGGGCTGCTGCTCGGCGAAACCGAATTCAAGCACCAGGCCGAGGTCGATCTCGAGCCGTTCAAGGGGCTGCTGCTCGGCCTGTTCTTCATGACGGTGGGAATCGGGCTCGACCTCGCCACCATGCTGGCCGGACTGCCTGTGGTGCTCGCGGGGCTTGCGGCGCTGCTGGCGCTCAAGGCGCTGGTGGCCGTCGCCGCCTGCCGCGCCTTCGGCGTCCGCCCCGCGCATGCGTTGGAGACCGCCTTCCTGCTGGCGCCGGCCGGCGAATTCGCCTTCGTCGTGGTCGCCACGGCGGCGAGCGGCGGCATCCTCGACGCCGCCACCGCCACCACCGTCACCGGGGTCGCCGGCCTGTCGATGCTTGCCAGCCCGCTGATGGCGCGGCTCGGCCGCAAGCTCGCCGATCGCTTCGAGGAGGCAGCCGGCGCGGATGTCGATCCTGCAACCTTTCCCGACCTCACCGGCCATGTGGTGATCGCCGGCTTCGGGCGGGTCGGCCGCACCATCGCGCACATGCTCGACGCCGAGGCCGCCGACATCGTGGCGCTGGAGCGCGATGCGGCCGTGGTGTCGCGCGAGCGCGCCGCCGGACGCAAGGTCTATCTCGGCGATGCCGCTCGGCCCGAGATCCTGAGCCATGCGGGCGCGGCCGGCGCCAGCATGTTCATCGTCACCGTCGACAATGCCCATGACGCCGCCGCGATGGTGCGGGCGGTGCGGCAGATGCGCCCCGACGCCCCGGTGCTGGCGCGAGCCCGCGACGCCGAGCACGCGCGCGAGCTGCATGCCGCGGGCGCCGACTTCGTCATTCCCGACGCGGTCGAGGCCGGGCTGCAACTCGCCGCCCGCGCGCTCTCCGAGTTCGGCTATGCCAGCGAAGTGCTGGGCGACCGCATCGCCGCCGAGCGGAACGCCGCCTACGGGCGCGCCGACGCGGCGTAGAGTGTTTCCGCCTTTCTTCGAATGCGGAAACGCTCTATCTCTTTGTTTTTGCTCAATTCCGGACAGAAAACCGCTGCGCAGCTTTGCTGGAATCGCTCCGGCCTCACCGTCTGCGCCGCTCGCGCGGCCGGCGCTTGACCGGCTCCACGGCGGCGGCCGAGGCTGCGTCGCGCAGTGCCGCCTGGCGGCGCTCGGCCATCATCCAGCCGAGGGCCAGCGCTTCGAAGCCGCCCTCCAGCCGGGCGAGAGCCTCGCCCGACCAGGAGGCGGCGCATGGCGGGCCGCCCTCGGCGATGGTTTCGGCGCGGCAGAGCCGGCCGCGCCTGCACATCGGGTCGGTGCAAAGCTCGGGCACGCCGGTTTCGGTGGCGATGTGGCGCGCCAGCGCCAGCATCTCGGCGCGCGGCCAAGGCGGGGTGGGGAACAGGCCGCCGAGCTGTCCCCGCAGGGTTCTCGCGGTTTCCTCGAGTTCGAGCGAGAGGAGGAATTGGTCGCGGTCGGTCATGGGTTGCATGGGGACTCCTTGGTGAAAAGGCCGGGACCGCGGGGCGTGCCGGTGCGGCACCGCGCCTCCCGCGAGGCCGGATCATGGGGTGGGAAGACGGGCGGTCGGCAGATCGCTCGTCAGTAGTGGAATATGCGGTCCACCGACCGTCCGTCCGGTGTCTGTCCCTCGGTCGGCCGGTCACAGGTCCGTCCCACGGTCTTTTCGTGGCCTGAACCCGCGGCTTCTCCGCACCCTCCGGCACCCGCCATCTGCGGCGCGCGACGGACGACGCCGGCCTGTCGTCGGGCCCTCGGAGCCACGGCTACCGCAGCCGTGGCGGGAGGTCACCGCCGTCCTCCCTGATATCCGGTGCGCACCAGGTTCCCGCGAGGACAGTGCAGGAAGTATAGGCCGGGCGCTCCAGGCGGTGGAAAAGCCGGCCGAAGATTTTTTTGAAAGCCCAATCAGATCAGGCGCTTGGCGGAGATGGGCGCGGGAATTTATCCCTCAGCGGCTGGGCGGGGAGCTGCGTCTGCGGGGGAAGCCGGGGGCGACCGCCGCCGTCAACTTTTCCGGCTTGTCGGCACCGCCGCCATCTCAGTCCCGCCCTGCGCCGGTCCGCCAGGGTGGCGTCGGCGAGAAGCGGTCCACAAGAAAGTCGATAAACGACCTCGTCTTCATCGGCACAAAGTCAGCGTCGGGCCTTACGGCGTAGATCGCCGATTCCGAGGGGAGCCGAGCATCATTCAAAAGCGAGATCAAACGGCCTTCCGCGAGGTCCGAGCCGACCATGAATTCCGGCAGCCGAGCGATGCCGACACCAGCCAGGCACGCTGCGTGCAGCGCCTCGACACTGTTGCAAGTGAACCTGCCATCCATGCGAACTTTCCGACCGCCGCGGAATTCCCAGTCGTTGAATCGGCTTTGAAAGTTAAGTCCCAGACAGAGATGCGCCGCCAGGTCGGACGGTTTCGTCGGTACGCCCCTGGTTTCAAGGTACGCGGGCGCGACGCAGATAATTCGGTCGTTCGAGGCCAGCTTGCGTGCAATCAGGCTCGAATCCTTGAGAATGGCGCTGCGAATGGCGACATCCACGCGTTCGTATCCGATGTCTATGACGGCATCCGTCAGTGACAGGTCAATGTGCAGATCGGGGTAAATCCGCATGAAGTCGACAATGGCTGGCACGACCTGTAGCCGACCGAACGCATTCGACGCCGATATCTTCAGGGTGCCACGCGGCACGTCGGCACCGAGAGCCATCCCGGCTTCCAGGGCTTCAATGCCGTGAAGGATGGAGCGGGCCTCGCGGAGGTATTTCTGCCCTGCCTCGGTAAGCGACATCGAGCGCGTCGTTCGCAACAGCAGCTGTATCCTCAGCCGATCCTCCAGTCGCCGAACTCTCTTGCTGACCGCCGAATGGGTCATCCCAAGCCGTCGTGCCGCCGGTGAAAAGCCACCGGAATCGATGACCGCGACGAAGATCGCCATGTCGGAATGCGCTTCCATTGGAACGTCCTCAATTTGTTCTCATGAGGCACAGATCATTGTCCAAATCAATCAATTCTATTCCTAGCGAAGTTAGCGCAACTTACCCTTCGCAGGGCACTCTGAGTTCTCCTCGTGGATCAAGGGAACGGTCTGCCCAATGTGAAAGCCTGAACACCAAGGAGAATAGGACACATGCCGTATCTTCACATGGCTCTGACAAGGGGCAATTCCGCTGCGCGGAAGCGCTCGCTCATTCGTGAAATGACGGACTGCACGGTCGAGGTCATGGAGGTGCCTCCGTCCGAGGTGCACGTCTTCCTGTGGGAGTTCGACACCGAGAATCTTGGGTACGGTGGGGACGAGCCGCACAAGGCCAGAATGAACAACGTGACGATGACCTTCCGGGAGGGGCGTCGACGCGAGGTGCTGACCGCGTTGATCGAAAGATTGACCGATGTGATCGAGCGGCGGCTGGAGGTTGCGCGAGAAGACGTTCACATCACGCTGATCGAGGTTCCGGCCGCAAACATCGGTGAGGGCGGAATTCCGATGAGCCCGCCGGAACAGCCAAGTTGGCTTGACCGCGACATCCCGTGATCAACGACAACGAGGTAAGTTGTCGGGAACCGCGCGGGTCGTGCGTCCTTTGGATGCAAAAGTACCACGCGAACGCCGGGAGGCTTCCCATGACCCCCACCATCACGGCCTTCGAACGCTCGCCCGACCGCGGCAGGGGACAGGCGCGCGACATGCGCGTTCGCTGGGCGCTCGAGGAAGTCGGCCAGCGCTATGACGTCCGTCTCGTCTCGTTCAGCGAGATGAAGCAGCCGGCGCATCGTGCGCTGCATCCTTTCGGGCAGATCCCGACCTATGAGGAAGGCGATCTCGCCTTGTTCGAGTCGGGCGCGATCGTCCTGCACATAGCCGAGCGCCATGCGGGCCTGCTGCCGGACGACAAAAAAGCCCGGGCGCGCGCGATCACGTGGATGTTTGCCGCGGTCAGCACGCTGGAGCCGCCGATCGTCGACAGGGAAATCGCCAAGCTCGTGGAGCGCGACGAGAGCTGGCATGAAAAGCGCCTGCCGATGGTCGAGGACCGCATCCGCGGCCGGCTCGGCGAACTGTCGGTTCGCCTTGGCGATGCCGACTGGCTCGACGGCGCGTTCAGCGCCGGCGACCTGCTGATGGTGATGGTGCTGCGCCGGTTGAACGGATCGGGGCTGCTGGACGAGTACCCGAACATTGCCGCCTATGTCGCGCGTGGCGAGGCCAGGCCGGCCTTCAAGCGCGCTTTCGACGCCCAATTGGCGGTTTTCACCGCCGCGTCGAATGGCGGATGAGGGCGCTCCGGGTTCAGGATGGGTGCGCGCCGCGTCGAGGCTGGGGGGCATTTTTTCGGCGACACTGCCCCGCCGTGCATTGACTACCCATACCCGATTGGCTATGTGTCATCGCATAGCCAACCGGGTATGGATCATGCCGCAGCTTCAGGATGCAATGTTCCGCGCGCTTGCCGATCCGACGCGGCGCGGGCTGTTCGAGCGGCTCTGCCGCGAGGGGGATACGACGGTGGTGGGGCTGCTCAGCGGGGCCGGCGTGTCGCAGCCGGTGGTTTCCAAGCATCTCAAGGTCCTGAAGGCCGCAGGCCTGGTGCGCGACCGGCACGAGGGCCGCTACACCTATTACAGCGCCGAGCGCGACGGGCTCAGGGCGCTGATCGACTGGACGAGCCGGATGACCGGATTCTGGAACGACCGCTTCGACGATCTCGACAATCTGCTCAGGAGGATGGACCAATGACCGAAACGATGGACACGACGCGCGCGGTCGTGGTCGAGCGCGATTTTCCCTATCCGCCGGAGAAGCTGTGGCGGGCGCTGACTGAGCCGCATCTGATCGCCGAATGGCTGATGCGCAACGACTTCAGCCCCGAGGCCGGCCGCCGCTTCACGCTTTCCGCCGACTGGGGCGAGGTCGACTGCGAGGTCGAGACGGTCGAGCCGAACCGCTCGCTGTCCTATCGCTGGGACACCAAGGATCTGCGCAGCATCGTCACCTGGACGCTCGCCCCCACCGCGACGGGAACGAGCCTGCGCATGGAGCAGCGCGGCTTCACGCCAGAGCAGAAGGCCTATTTCCAGGGTGCGACCGTCGGCTGGCCGCGCTTCATCGCCCAGCTGGGCGAAGTCGTCTCGAGGCTGGACTGACCCCAATCGAATATCGGGAGCATTGACATGAACTCATTGATCAGGGCGATCCATCGCTGGACGTCGCTCGTCTTCAGCCTGGCCGTCGCCTCGATTTTCGCCGGCATGGCCGTCACCCAGCTGCCCGAATGGTTCTACTACCTGCCGCTGCCGCCGCTGGCCGTGCTGATCCCGACCGGCATCCATATGTTCTTCCTGCCCTATCTGAGCGGCCAGCCGAAGGGAGTGGCGGCCGCGAAGGGCCATGCCTGATGGCGGGGACCGGCGGTCCAAGACTCCTGTCCGGCGGCAATCCGCAGATCGCCAAGGGCTACGGCGACGCCGTCGTGCAGGCCTATATCGAGGCCATGCCCGGCTGGAAGTCCGGCGTCGGCCGCCGCCTCGACGCGCTGATCACCGAAGTGGTCCCGGGCGTGGCCAAGGCGGTGAAGTGGAACTCGCCCTTCTACGGCGTGGAGGAGGGGAGCTGGTTCCTCGGCTTCCACTGCATGACCCGATACGTCAAGGTCGCGTTCTTCAAGGGTGCGCATCTGTCGCCGCTGCCGCCCGGCACCTCGAAGCAGGCGGAGGTGCGCTATCTCGACATCTTCGAGGACCGCCCGTTCGACGAGCGGCAGTTCTCTGACTGGGTGAGACAGGCAAGCGCCCTGCCGGGCGAGAGGACGTGAGGCGGACGGCGGCGTCGCGGGCAACGAGGAGACATGATGGGCAAGGCAAGGATAAGTGTGGGCGGTACCTGCCTCAAGGAGCACTCCTGACGCCTAAGAGAAGTCATGCCCGCAAGCTTCAACGGGCGTCGAACTTGGGAGGCACGATCGGGTATGCAGGCTCAGATGGTGGAGCGGGTGCGCGAACTACTGGGTCAGGATGAAGCTCCTGCCACACCGCGGTGCCCATCTGAGCCGCCGCCAGGACTGCCAGAACGACTGTTATGACGGCGATCTTGCGCTGAATACCAACATTGTCTTGGTGTCGTTCCTGCTGCGTCTCGTGAGCGTCCAACGTCGCCACCGCCTTCGGACTGAGCGCGTAGCCCTGCCCAACAGTTCGTAGGTCGCCGCTCTCAAGAAGGGAATCTAAGACAATCTGGTAGTAAGACAGATGGGAATCGTGATCGTCACGCCCCCAGAAGCGCATGCCATAGATGTTGCCGGGCAGGTCGAGGCTGGATGTGCGATAGTTCGAATTCTCAACAGTCCGATCGAAGATGTATCTAAGGACTGTAATTCGATCTTGGCGGGCCAACCTCCTACGGTTGAACAGGAATTGTGCAACCCTGTGCTTCCATGCCGTAAGAAAGGGGTAGCCTAGGAAGCGCTGCAAGATGAATAGCGCAGGAGACTCGGTGGTGAGCTTGAATTCCCTGTAGTGATGGATAATCTCGAACGGCAGATTTGCGAACTGGGCATTCGGTAGAGACGCGTCTGCCCGTGGCTTGTCGTCGACGAAGCACCACCCTTCCAGGCCATCAGGCAAGACTGCCTTTGGGATAAACCGAAGATTTTCGTCATGGTCGCCTAGGCGGATTTGGTAGTTGTTGTTGCGCTTGTCGCCATATGTAAGGCGTTCAGGCATAGGACGGCGAACCGCAATGCGGATTGCGCCGCGTCGCAATCGTACTTTCCACCAGTCAAGAAGGCTCATGACAAAACCCCGCGGGCAAATTCTACGGGGGATTGCTGTGGTGTTACATGCTACTGCGGCTAAACAGGCAGCTCATCCACCGGAAATTTCTACGAGGGTGCGGTTCAGCTTCCTCAAGAGCTTGTTGTGCCGTTCAAGTGCCGCGTTGGGGTCACATCAGACCACCGTAATGCTTGTGGC
This sequence comes from Mesorhizobium sp. CC13, assembly GCF_039907765.1. Lineage (NCBI taxonomy): Bacteria > Pseudomonadati > Pseudomonadota > Alphaproteobacteria > Hyphomicrobiales > Phyllobacteriaceae > Mesorhizobium > Mesorhizobium sp. CC13. The sequence continues at coordinate 81,147 of NZ_JARDJI010000019.1, forward strand.
TAGCTTCCGCAAAATGGGCGACAGCGGAAGCCTGGCCGACCGACCGTGCCCGTTTCCGGTTGATGTCCTCCCCCAGCGTGGCACTCCCCGCTGAACGGCTAGCCACCAGCCCCACTTGCCAGGGAGCGCCGCCGCGCTGGCGGGGCGCTCCGTCCGGCGTCAGTCGTTGTCGTCGCGGCCGGCCGACTGGTCGCGCTTGCCGAGCAGGATCTCGCGCTTGCCGACGTGGTTGGGCGTGCCCACGATGCCATCCTTCTCCATGCGCTCGACCAGCGAAGCGGCACGGTTGTAGCCGATGCCGAGGCGGCGCTGGATGTAGGAGGTGGAGCACTTCTTGTCGCGCAGCACGACCTTGACGGCCTCGTCGTAGATGTTGTCGCCGTCCTCGGCCGCGACCGATCCCTTGTCGAAGACCGGGCCCTGGTCGGCTTCCTCCTCCTCGTCGTCCTCGTCGGCGGTGACGGTCTCGAGATATTCGGGCCGCCCTTGCGCCTTGAGGTGGGTGACGACGTGCTCGACCTCGGCGTCCGAGACGAACGGGCCGTGGACGCGGGCGATGCGGCCGCCGCCGGCCATGTGCAGCATGTCGCCCTGGCCGAGCAGCTGCTCGGCGCCCTGTTCGCCGAGGATGGTGCGGCTGTCGATCTTGGAGGTGACCTGGAAGGAGATGCGGGTGGGGAAGTTGGCCTTGATGGTGCCGGTGATGACGTCGACCGAGGGGCGCTGGGTCGCCATGATGAGGTGGATGCCGGCGGCGCGCGCCATCTGGGCGAGGCGCTGGATGGCGCCTTCGATCTCCTTGCCGGCGACCATCATCAGGTCGGCCATCTCATCGACGATGACGACGATGTAGGGCATCGGCGCGAGGTCGATCTCCTGCTCCTCGAACAGCGGCTCGCCGGTGCCCTTCTCGAAGCCGGTCTGCACCTGCATGACGACGGTCTCGCCGTTGTCGCGGGCGGCGGCGGCGCGCTGGTTGTAGCCGTCGATGTTGCGCACGCCGAGGCGCGCCATCTTGCGGTAGCGGTCCTCCATCTCGCGCACCGCCCATTTCAGCGCGGTGACCGCCTTCTTGGGATCGGTGACGACGGGGGTGAGAAGGTGGGGGATGCCGTCGTAGATCGACAGCTCCAGCATCTTGGGGTCGACCATGATGAGGCGGCATTCCTCCGGCCTCAGCCGGTAGAGCAGCGACAGAATCATGGTGTTGATGGCGACCGACTTGCCCGAGCCGGTGGTGCCGGCGACGAGCAGGTGCGGCATCTTGGCGAGCTCGGCGATGACCGGCTCGCCGCCGATGGTCTTGCCGAGGCAGAGCGCCAGCTTGCACGAGGTGTTGCGGAAGCCGTCGGACTCGATCAGTTCGCGGAAATAGACGGTCTCGCGCGTCTCGTTGGGCAGCTCGATGCCGATGACGTTGCGGCCGGGGATGACGGCGACGCGCGCCGAGATCGCCGACATGGAGCGGGCGATGTCGTCGGCGAGGCCGATGACGCGGGAGGACTTGACGCCCGGCGCCGGCTCGAACTCGTAGAGGGTGACGACGGGGCCGGGGCGGACATGGATGATCTCGCCCTTGACGCCAAAGTCCTCGAGCACGCTTTCGAGCAGGTCGGCATTCTGCTCGAGCCGCTCCTGCGACATGTAGAAGCCCTGGCCCTCGGGCGGCAGCTGCAGCAGTTCCTGCGAGGGCAGTTCGTAGTCCTCGCCGGAGGCGACGGCCGCGAGCTTGCCGGCGATCGGCAGCGCCGGGGCCTGGCGCTGCGCCGGCATGGTGATCTCGACGCTCCTGGCGGCGGGAACGGCGTCGTTGGCGGCGACGCGCGGTGCCGGCGCCTTGGCCTCGGCGGGCATCGCCTCGACAGGCTCGGCCGCGGCGGCCACCGGCTCGGGGGCAGGGGCGGCCGGGGCTGGCTCGACTGCGGCGGGCGCGATGACGGGCGCGGCGACCGGGGCAAGGCTTGCGGCGCGTGCGCCTTGCGCCGGCGACGGCCTTTCGATGACGCGGTAGAGCGCGGTGATCTCGGGGCCCGCAACCGGGCGCGGCTCGGGGCGGCGGGCCGCTGGCGGCGTCGCCGGGGCGGGTACGCGCCGCGCCTCGGCCGGCCGGACCTCGACGACATAGGGGGCGCCGAACTCGAAGTAGGCGTGATCGGACAGAAAGGACCAGCGGGTGTCGGTCACCGCGGGCCTGGCCGCGACCGGGGCCGGCTGGCGTGCGGTGGCTGGCCGGGGCGCGGCGGCTGCGGCGCGGGCCGTGGCCATGGCATGGGCTGTCGGCGCGGGCCGCGGTTCGGTGGCGAGCACCTGGGCGCTTTCGACGACGCGGTCGAGCGACGGACGGGCGGGCGAAGCGTCCAGCATCGGAGCGATGGCTGCCGGGGCAGCCATGGACGAATCGGGCAGGGCGGGCGCCTCGGCCGGCTGGGCGCCTTCCTCGACGGCGTGCTCGGCATCCTCGGGGCGGATCTTCTTGACTTCGCGGTCGGGGGTGCGGGTGAAGCGCACGTTGGGCGCCAGGAAGAAATAGTCCTGCCAGCCCGGACGAGCGAACTCACCCTCGCTGCCGCCGAAATTCGGGAAGACATCGCCTTCCCTGGGCTTCATGTAGCTGTGTTCGTTGCCGCGCAGGCTGACGATGCGGCCGGCGAAATCGACCGCGTGGGCCTGGTCGCGCGCGGCCTCGCGGCGGCGCTGCTCGCCCTCCCCGGCTTCCGTGCCCGATAGATTTGACCGAGGAAAACGCATGGATGCCATACTCAAGACTCGCCGGTTTGAACGCCTCCGGAGCAATAGGAACCGATGGTTAACAGTTTCTTCCGAAAACGCCCCTGGACGACCCGAACAGACCCGTTTTGATACAGCCGGACGGGCACACCCAAGCATTCCCAAGGGCTTGGCGGGCGAACAATTTTCTTGGGCCGTCGGGCCGGCCGCTAGAGTTCCTCGAGCGCGTCGCCGAAGGCCTCGATGCCCCTGAGCCGGGTGCGGCCGGCCGCCCCGGCGCGCTCGATGGCGCGGGTGGCGAGCAGGTGGCAGACAGCCATCACCGCGACATGGTTGAACAGGGGGCCGGGCGCGAGGGTCTGGCAGCGGAAATGCCAGGCGGCCGACTGGCGGTGCGGCACGCCCTCGTCGGTGATGTAGAGCAGCTGCGCGCCGCTCTTTTCGATCGCCGCGAGAATCATGTCCATGCGTGCGATGCGCCGGCGCATGCCGAAGACGACGGCGACGTCACCCTTGGCGACGCTGACGAGATGCTCGCCGAGCGTCTGGCCGCCGCCGGGGATGGCGACGATGTTCTCGACCACCTGGGTCATCTGCCACTGCAGGTAATCGGCGAAGGGATGGCTCGAGCGGAAGCCGAGCACCCAGACCTTGCGGGTCGACAGCATCGCGTCGACGACGGCGTCGATCTGGGCGTCGGTGATGTTGGCGAAGGTGCCCTCGATGTTGGCGATGCCCTGGGCGACGTGGGCGCCGAGCGACTGGGCGGCGGCGGCGTCGGTGGAAGTCGTCAGGAACAGGCGCGAGCCGGTCTGCTTCTCCTCGCGCGCATGCCGCCGCGCCTCCTCGTAGTTGTCGTAGCCGAGGCGCTTGACGAAGCGCGACACGGTGGCGTTGGAAACATGGGCGAGGGTGGCGAGCTCCGAGGCCGAGTAGCTGGCGAGCTCGCCGGGGAAGTCGCAGACGAAGTCGCCCAGCCGGCGCTCGGCAGGATGGAGGTCGTCCAGGGCTTCCCTGACGCGGAAGAGGAATGACCGTTCCTTGGATGCCATCATGCTGCCTTCGATTCCTTCGCTGCCGCGCAGATTTGCGCGTCTCGGGGCCGCTTCGCAAGTGCAGGCCGGGCGGGGCCGCAAAGCGGATCGTTCCAAGCGGGCGCCCATTCGCCCAAGAATCACAAGAACATAGGGCTCCCGGCCCGAATTCCGGGGACGCCGGACGCGTGGACCCAAGTTTATGCTGTAAAACTTCATTTTCATATGATAGGTTTGTGAAAATCAGTTTTCACGTCTGGTTCAGCCAAGGGAGGAGAAACCATGGCAGCTGAAGGTATGGTGCAATCCGGCAAGTCATCGCCGGTCATAAGACAATTGGAAACGTCGCTGAGCCGGATCGGCGTCACCGGCGCCCACAAGCAGATCATCGCGCTGGTGCTGATCGGCGTCCTGTTCGACGCCTTCGAGCAGAACACGATCGGCGTTTCGGGGCCGATGCTGAAGGCAAGCTGGGGGCTGACCGGCGCGGACATCGGCCTGCTCAACACGATCACATTCGGCAGCGCGGCGATCGGCCGCCTGCTGTCGGGCATCCTCGGCGACCGCTACGGCCGCAGGGTGATGCTGACCTTCAATCTCCTGCTTTTCACCATCGGCTCGCTGGCCTGCGCGCTGGCGCCGAACTTCGCGGCACTCGCCATCGCGCGCGGCATAGTCGGCTTCGGCATCGGCGGCGAGATCTCGACCGCGGTGACCATGCTGTCCGAGTTCTGCTCGCCGAAGTTCCGCGGCACGGCCGCGGGGCTGGTCAATGTCGGCGCCGGCGGCTTCGGCAACTTCCTGGCCCCTGCCTTCGGCCTGCTGATCTTCACCATCTTCCCCGGCGAAGACGGCTGGCGCTGGCTGTTCGCGGCACTCGCGGTGCCGGCGCTGCTGGTGGTGTTCTACCGCCGCTTCGTGCCGGAGACGCCGCGCTTCCTCGCCTCGCAGGGCAGGATAGCGGAGGCCAACAAGGTGCTGTCGATCCTGGAATCGGGCACGCTACGGCCGAAGAACCTCGTGGTGCGCGAACATCTCAAGGACGACACCGCGCAGGAAGCCCCGGCCAAGGGCGCTTGGAAGGAGCTGTTCCGCGCGCCCTTCATCGGCCGCACCATTCCCGTCGCCATCGCCATCCTGATGAGCTACGGCGCCCAGCTGTCGGTGCTCACCCTGATGCCGATCATCTTCGTGTCGATGGGCTATACGCTGCAGGGCAGCCTGCTCTACTCGATGATCATCCAGAGCGGCAGCGTGCTGGGCGCCATCGCCGCCTCGATGTTCGGCTACTACTTCCCGCGCAAGCGGGTGCTGACGGTGGGTGCCGTGTTCGCCTGCCTGGCGGCCATTTCGATCGCCTATCTCGGCACCAACATCTACCTGGTGCTGATGTTCGGCGCGATCTTCCAGTTCTTCGTGCTGCTGCTCAACACCTCGATCTGGATCTATGCGCCGGAACTGTTCCCGACCCGCATCCGCGCCTTCGGCGTCGCCTTCATCCTGGCGACGGGCTCGGCGGCCGGCTCGTTCGTGCCCACCATCTCGGGCGCCCTGTTCGACGCCTACGGCATGATCGGCGTGTTCGGCCTGGCGGCGGCGATGTACGCGGTCTTCGCCGTCTGCATCCAGATGGGCCCGGAGACCTACGGAATGTCCATGGAAGACCTGACGCAGCCGGCAGAGGTGGAAACGCCCGAGCCGTCGGTACGTCGGGCCGAAGCAAGAGCGTAAATGATGAATGAGACGTCCCACATCCTGCTGATCAACCCCAACAGCTCGCATGCAACGAGCGACATGATGCATGCGATCGCTCGCAAGGCGGCGACAGGACGGATGGCCGTGGCAATCGCCACGGCTACCCGCAACCCGCCGATGATCGTCAACGGCCAGCAGCTCGAAGCCTCGGCGGAGCAGGTGATCGAGATCGGCTGCGAGCACGACGACGCGTGCATGGGCATCGTGGTCAGCGCCTTCGGCGATCCGGGGCTGGCCGCGCTCCGGCAGCGCGTCGGCGTGCCGGTGGTGGGCATCTGCGAGGCCTCGATGATCGAGGCCTCGCGCGGCGGCCGCAGGTTCGGCGTGGCGACCTCGACGCCGGACCTCACCGACGCCATCGCCGGGCGCGCCCGCGACCTGGGTCTCGCGCATCTCTACACCGGCATACGCTGCACGCCGGGCGACCCGATCGCGGTGGCCGGCGACGAAAAGCTGCTCAGGCAGTCGCTGGGCGAGGCGGTGCGCGAATGCATCGAGCTCGACGGGGCCGAGGCGGTGATCATCGGCGGCGGCCCGCTCGGACAGGCGGCGGAGCAATTGCAGCCGCTGTTCGAAACACCCGTCATCGCGCCGATCCCCTGCGCGATCGAGCGGCTCATCGGCTTGCTGCCGCAGCGCGCCGAAGTGGCCTGACGAAACCGCAGCACGGTTTTCGAAGCGTGTCGTGGAGAAATCCGCGGCGCGCTTTTTCGCATTGGGACGCGGATCGTGCCGCCGGTCGAATGGACGGCCGCGACGGCTGCCGGCTGCATGCAGGGCTCCATTCTTCCGATGCAAGGGCCATTCCAGCCAGACTGTCGTCACAAATCGTGATCGCGGGCCAGGGACATATTGGGGGACCGGCGACGTTGGCAGACTGGGTAACTCTGGTGGCAACTCGTCCAGGACACAACCAGAGGAGTAGCATGATGAGACGTTTGTTGATTGCCTGTGCCGCCCTGCTTGCGCTGGGAGGCGTCGCCAAGGCCGACGACCATCTGTTCGATGCATTGCAGCACGGCCTCAGCCCCGACGGCCAGCCATTCCAGCTAAACCCGGCAGGCCACAGCGGCGATACCGCGGCGGGCCAGGGCAGCCCCTTTACCGGCGCTGACATGCAGACCCCGGCCACGGAGAACGAAACGGCGACCGACCACGCCAACGTGAAGGTGCGGGAAGCGAAATAGCGGCAAGCATTGCCCCGCCGGCGGCGGCCGGCGGGGCTCATCCTGGATGGAGAGGTCCTACATAGGCGCCATGGTGACGCCGGTGACCTTGGTCGCGTCGTCATCGTCGAGCGTGATCGAAACCTTCATGCCGGCTGCGATCTCGGCAGGGACGGCGACGTCCGGCGGAACGGTATAGCTGTTGCCGTCCTCCAGCGTGATGACCTTGGTTTCCTTGATGTACTCCCTCACGACCCCGTCGACGGTCGCGGCCAGCGCGGCGCCGCTCATCAGGGCCAGGGTGCCGAGTGCGATGATGAGTTTCCTCATGACGTTCTCCTTGGTTTCAGCCCCTCGGACCTCTAACAACGTCGAACACCATGCATGGTTGCGAAAATGACCTGCGGCTTCTTTGCGCCGCGGATGAGCCGGATGGCTGGCGCGACCCATGGCCATGGGGGCCCGAAACGCTGAAATCATGCGCCAGCCGGTGAGCGAGGGAAGGCCGCGCCGGCCTCGCCGGCGGATTGTAGGCCGGGGCCGGTGCTCGCCTGGGTGGCGCTAGACCCTATGTCCTAGGACGCAAGAGCTACGTCTTTGCGTGCATCAATCGGAGCCCGCGCGTGATAGTCTGCGCGCGGGAGAAACGGCGGCAACGCCTGATGCGCCCGCACGCCTCCGCAATCCAGGGAGGTCGAAATGGCATATTACGTTTACCTGGTGAACTTTACCGACCAAGGGGTACGTACCGTAAAGGACACGACCAAGCGGGCCGACGCCTTCAGGGCCCTGGCCGAGAAGCTCGGCGGCAAGGTGCATACGCTGCTGTGGACCCTCGGCAAGCATGACGTGGTGACCGTCGTCGAGGCGCCCGACGATGCCGTCGCGACGGCGCTCAGCCTGTCGATATCGGAACGCGGCAACGTCAAGACCCAGACGCTGCGGGCCTTCGATGCCGCGGAAATGGACAAGATCCTGGCCAAGATGGCCTGAGCCGATTGCGGGCGGAAGCCGGCTTTTTCCCAGGCTTCCGCCGTCTCATTGCTGCAATGCCGATCTTCCGGCGCGACTTGAACGCCGAATGCGCGCAAGCGGGCGCTTGCGTTCGCCATGGGTTCGGACGATGGTCCGGCGTCCCCAGGCGCAAGCGGCATCGACTTGAACCATCACAGCTCCAGGCACAGGCCCGATCCGGCAGCCTTCATCGCGGCGAACATGCGGATCGCCTCGGTTCCGGCGCTGCCCGGCCTCCGGCTCTATGCGGCGCATCCGGGAAGCGGGCTGCGGCGGCTGGCGGCCGGCCAGGGGGACGACGCGCCGCCGCCCTACTGGGCCTATCAATGGGCCGGCGGGCTGGCGCTTGCCCGGCATTTCCATGCGCGGCCCGAGACGGTCGCCGGTCGCCGGGTGCTCGACCTCGGGGCCGGGTCCGGGCTCGTCGGCATCGCCGCGATGGCGGCCGGGGCGCGCAGCGTCATCGCCGCCGAGATCGATGCCAACGCGGTCGCCGCGATCGGCCTCAACGCGGCGCTGAACGGCGTCGCGCTCACGGTGCTGGCCGACGACCTGCTCGGCGGGCCGCCGCCCGCCGTCGACCTCGTCGCGGCCGGAGACGTGTTCTACGACGCCGGCCTCGCGGTGCGGGTGACCGGCTTCCTCGACCGCTGCCTGGCCGCGGGCATCGAGGTGCTGGTCGGCGATCCCGGCCGGCCCTGCCTGCCGCAGGCGCGGCTGCAGCCGGTCGCGGAATACGACGTGGCCGACGTCGGCCTGGCCAGCGGGACGGCAACCGTGCCGGGCGCGGTCCTTGCTTTCGTGGCCTGACGACGTGGCTTGAACTGGAACTGAGGGCAGCCGCGGCGGGACGCAGCCTGCAACCTTGGATTTCGAGTTTGCCGCGCCCATATCTTCGGTATGGAGCTTTGAGCGTGGAACGCGCGCGTATGGCCCTTTTCGCCGCGGCCCTTGCCGTCGCCGCGATCCTGGGCCTCTCTCCCCCGAACGCGGAGGAGGGCGGCCAGCCCCGGCTCGTGTTGACCGTCGAGATCGACGGCGCCATCGGACCGGCCAGCGCCAGGCTGCTGGAAGAGGGGCTGGCCGAGGCGAAGGAGCGCAAGGCCGAAGCCGTCATCCTGCAGATGAACACGCCGGGCGGGCTGGTCACCTCGATGCGCGAGATGATCGCCGGCATACTGGCGTCGCCGGTGCCGGTGATCGGCTATGTCGCGCCGTCCGGCGGGCATGCGGCGAGTGCGGGCACCTACATCCTCTATGCGACCCATGTGGCGGCGATGGCGCCGGGCACCAATATCGGGGCGGCGACACCGGTCGAGCTCGGCGGACTGACGCCGTCGCTGCCCGGCGAGGACGGCAAGGACGCGGGCAAGGACCAGAAGGGGCAGCAGCCCGCGCCGGCTTCGGGCGACGCCATGACGGCCAAGATCACCAACGATGCGGTGGCGCTGATCCGCAGCCTGGCGGAGCTGCGCGGCCGCAACGCCGAATGGGCCGAGAAGGCGGTGCGCGAGGCCGCCAGCCTGTCGGCGAACGCGGCGCTCGAGCAGCGCGTCATCGAGTTCGTCGCCCGCGATACCGCCGAACTGCTGCAGGTGAGCAACGGCAGGATCGTCGAGGCGGGCGGGGCGAAGCGGCCGCTGGCGACCAGCGACGCCGTGGTCGAGAAGGTCGAGCCGGGCTGGCTGATCGAGCTCTTGTCGGTCATCACCGACCCCAACGTGGCGGTGATCCTGATGCTGATCGGCATCTACGGCCTCGTCTTCGAGTTCTCGACCCCCGGCGCGGTGGCGCCGGGCGTGATCGGCACGATCAGCCTTTTGCTCGGGCTCTATGCGCTCAACCTCCTGCCCATCAACTATGCCGGGCTGGGGCTGATGCTGCTGGGCCTGATCTTCCTGGTGATCGAGGCGTTCAACCCCACCGTGGTCCTGGGCCTTGGCGGCGTGACGGCGTTCCTGCTGGGGGCGGCGATGCTGCTCAAGGTCGACAGCCCCGGCTTCGAGCTGTCCTGGGTGGTGACGGGCAGCGCCGCGGCGCTGTCGCTCGGACTTGCGCTGCTGACGGGGAGCTACCTCTGGGCGGCGCGCCGGCGGCCGTCGCGCGTCGGCGCCAGGGCGATGCACGGGCTGCCGGCAGAAATCCTCGACTGGTCCGGCGGCGAGGGCCATGTGCTCGCGCAGGGCGAGCGCTGGCGGGCGCGCGCCGCAGAGAGCTTTGCACCGGGAGACACGGTCGAGGTCAAGGGCGTCGAGGACCTCGTGCTTCAGGTCGAGCGGCGCAAGCCAGGCGACGGAGAACGGCCATGATCATCGGATATGTGAGCTACCTTGCACTCGCGCTCATCATCGTCACCTTCCTGTCCGCCGCGATCCGCATCCTCAGGGAGTACGAGCGCGGCGTCATCTTCACCCTCGGCCGCTTCACCGGCGTCAAGGGCCCCGGGCTCATCCTGCTGATCCCTTTCGTCCAGCAGATGGTGCGGGTCGACCTGCGCGTCATCGTGCAGGACGTGCCGCCGCAGGACGTGATCTCGCGCGACAACGTCTCGGTGAAGGTCAATGCGGTGCTCTATTTCCGCATCGTCGACGCCGAGCGGGCGATCATCCGCGTCGAGGACTTTTTGGCGGCGACCAGCCAGCTGGCGCAGACGACGCTGCGCTCGGTGCTGGGCAAGCACGAACTCGACGAGATGCTGGCCGAACGCGACCGGCTCAACGCCGACATCCAGGAGATCCTCGACCAGCAGACCGATGCCTGGGGCATCAAGGTGACCAATGTCGAGATCAAGCATGTCGACCTCAACGAGAGCATGGTGCGCGCCATCGCCAAGCAGGCCGAGGCCGAGCGGCTGCGGCGGGCCAAGGTGATCAACGCCGAGGGCGAGCAGCAGGCGGCCGAAAAGCTGGTCGAGGCGGGCCGGATGCTGGCGCAGGAGCCGCAGGCGATGCAGCTGCGCTATTTCGCGGCGCTGCACGACGTGGCCGGCGAGCGCTCGTCGACGGTGGTGTTCCCGGTGCCGATGGACCTGCTGGGGCATCTGAATTCGCGGCCGGCGGCGGAGGCACCTAAGCCGAAATGAGAGCCGTTCCGCCGCTGTCGCTGCTGGAGCAGGGAGGCGACTTGCGGTAGAATCGCGGGGCAAAGTTCACGGAGGTGGTGTCATGAATACCGTCCCTGAATGGCATCTCGTCGGCGACTGGTTCGACATCTGCAGTTGCGACATTCCCTGTCCATGCGAATTCGCCCAGGCTCCCACCAACAATGCCTGCCAGGGCATGCTCGCCTGGCATATCCGCGAGGGGCATTTCGGCGACGTCATGCTCGACGGGTTCAGCCTGGTGGCGCTCGGCGCGTTCGAGGGCAATCTGTGGGCCGGCGAGGGCAAGGCGCGCATGGGCCTGTTCATCGACGAGCGGGCGGACGCGCGCCAGCGCGAGGCGATCCAGATGATCTTCGGCGGCCAGGCCGGCGGCTGGCCGGCGGCGTTCGCATCGAACATCGGCGAGATGCGCGGCGTCGAGTTCGTGCCGATCACGTTCGAAGTCGCCGACGACCTCGCCTACTGGCACGCCGAGGTGCCCGGCCGCGTCATCGGGCGGGCAGAGGCCCTTTCGGGTCCGACCACGCCGCCCGGCATGCGCGTGCAGACGCTGAACCCGCCGGGATCGGAGGTCGGTCCCGGCCAGGTCGCGACCTGGGGCCATTCGACCAAGGCCAGGACCGACGGCTTCGGCTTCGACTGGACGGGCGAGCACCGCTCCAGCAAGCACATCCCGTTCGACTGGACCGGACCCGACACGGCGTAGCGTCATGCCGTCACAGGCAGGCTGGCTCGACCGGCTGAGGCAGCTCAACCGGCGCGGCCGGGTGCCGCTCGGCGTGCTGATGTCGCTGCTGGTGCTGACCGTCGCGGCCTGGTGGCTGACCCTCTACCAGGCCGTCAGCATGGACATGCCGATGGGGCTCGCCGTCCGTGGCGGCAGCGAAGGGATGGCTTCCGGCGGGATGGCGGACATGGCGATGTCGGGCATTGCCGCAAGCGGCTGGTCGCCGAAGGGGGCCGCGGTGTTCGTGGCGCTGTGGACGGTGATGATGGCGGCGATGATGCTGCCGGCGGCGGCGCCGATGATCTTCATGTTCGCCCAGGCGCAGGCGCGGCGCAATCCGTCCGTAGCGGTGCCGACCTGGATCTTCGCGGCCGGCTACATGCTGGTCTGGGCGGCGGCCGGGCTCGGCGTCTATGTGGCGGTGCAGATCGGCAGCGACGTCGCCACCGCTCTCGCCCCGGACGCCAGGGCAAGATGGGCACCGCTGGCGCTCGGGGCGACCGTCGCTGCGGCCGGGCTCTACCAGTTCCTGCCGGCGAAGCGGGTGTGCCTCAGCCATTGCCGCTCGCCGCTCGCCTTCGTGGCGCTGCATTGGCGCGACGGCAGGCTGGGCGCGCTGCGCATGGGGCTGAGACATGGCTCATATTGCTTTGGCTGCTGCTGGGCGCTGTTTGCCGTGCTGGTGGCGGCGGGCACGATGAGCCTGGCCTGGATGCTGCTGCTGACGCTGGTTGTCTTCGCCGAGAAGCTGTTTGCGCACGGCCCGCGCGTCGCCTCGGCCGTCGGCGCGGTTCTCATTGGACTGGGCCTCGCCATCGGCAGCGGCGCGACCGCGATGCCGTGGGTTTCGTAGAAGCGGGGGTTCTCAGTTCTCGGCCGGTAGCGCCCATCGTCATGGTTGGTTTCACAGATGCGGCTACAACCATGTGTTCAAGAATATCGTCTATTTCGGGTTCGGCGAGGCGGACGCCCGGTCGATCATCCCGTGGCCGACCTACGAGACGCCCAACGGCCGCGCGGATTTGCGCTTGACCGGGGACCGGTAAAGGATTACGACTGACGAAATTAGAAATTCGTCATTCGTCAACTGGACGCCTGGAATGAACGAGGTCGCCGAAAATACCGTGGATCTGGCGCGTCAGGAGACCGTGACGCGCATCCTCGATTCAGCCGAGCGGCTGTTCCGGCACTATGGCTACGCCAAGACCAACGTGGCCGACATCGCCCGCGACCTCGGCATGTCGCCGGCCAACATCTACCGCTTCTTCGCCTCGAAGGTGGAGATCCACCAGGCGATCTGCGGCCGCATGCTCGGCGCGGTCTACCAGATGGCGTGCGACGTCATGCGCGGGCCAGGCAGCGCCGAGGAGCGGCTGCGCCGCTACGTGCACCAGCAGCACCAGCTGACGGTCGACACCTTGCTCGACCAGCAGAAGGTGCACGAGATGGTGATCGTCGCCATGGAGCGCGACTGGCACGTCATTGAAAAGCACATCGACCGCATCCACGATCTCATGGCGGAAGTCATCGCCGAGGGGATCGCCGCGGGCGAATTCGCCGAACAGGACCCGGCCGTGGCGGCGCGCTGTTTCGGCGCCGCGACCGTGACGCTGTGCCACCCGCAGATGGTGGCGCAGTGCCTTTCCAAGGAAAATCGGGCGTCCACGGAGGAACTCGTCGAGTTCCTGATCGCGGCGCTCAAGAGGAACTAGAAGCGGCCCACGGGCCAACCACAATCGGACATCATCGGGAGTGCGAACGATGCTTTCGTTCAGGAGCTTCAATACCAGCTTGCGTCCTCTTTTCAGCCTCGCGCTCGTTTCGCTGATCGGCGCCGGGCTCGCGGCCTGTTCGGAGGCGAAGACCGAGACGGTCGAGGCGATCCGCCCGGTCAAGGTCGTGGAGATCGCCAAGACCGACACGACGCGCGAACTCAACTATTCGGGTGCGGTGAAGGCCCGTACCGAGATGAATCTCGGCTTCCGCGTCGGTGGCAAGATCACCGAGCGCGTCGCCAATATCGGCGACCGGGTGAAGCCGGGCGACCTGCTCGCACGCATCGATCCGACCGACTACCAGCTTGCGGTCGCCAGTGCCGAGGCCAACCTTGCCGCCGCCGAAAAGCAGGTCGAGACGGCCCGCCTTACCGACCAGCGCGCCGAACAGCTCTATTCGCGCAAGTTCGCCTCCGAAGCCCAGCGCGAGCAGGCCGCCCTTGCCTACAAGCAGGCGGCATCGCTGCGCGACGCAGCACTGTCGTCGCTCCGGCAGGCGGAGAACCAGGTCGGCTATGCCGAGCTGCGCTCCGACCAGAGCGGCATCGTCACCGCGATCAACGCCGATACCGGCCAGGTGGTCGGCGCCGGCACCCCGGTGGTGGCGGTCGCCGTCGACGGCGAGAAGGAAGTGCAGATCGCAGTGCCCGAGCTCGATATCGGCAAGTTTTCGCCCGGCAAGGCGGTCAAGGTCAGCTTCTGGTCGGACGACAAGCTCGTCCTCGACGGCAAGGTGCGCGAGGTGGCCGGCAGCGCCGACCCGCAGTCGCGGACGTTCCCGGTGCGCGTCAGCCTGCCCGACGACGCCCGCGTGCTGCTCGGCATGACGGCGACCATCGCGGCCACGGTCGACAGCGGCGAGAACCTGGTGTCGATCCCGCTCAGCGCGCTCGCCAAGCAGGAGGGCAAGGAGATCGTCTGGGTGGTCGACGCGGCCGCCGAGACGGTGCGCGCGCGGCCCATCAAGGTCGCAAACTTCGTCGACGACGGCGTCCAGGTGGCCGACGGGCTGAAGCCGGGCGACCTGGTGGTGGCCGCGGGAACGCAGTTCATGGCCGAGAACCTGAAGGTGAAGGTGCCGGCCGCCGAACAGCGCGCGGCGTCGAACGAAACGAACCACGCGGTTCGCTGAGACCGGAAATTCGCGGAGCGGCGCGCCGACAGGCGTGCCGCAACCCTTGAACCTGCGCACTTGTGCCGGTCGACGGCGTCGTGCGCCAGATCGGAACCAAGGCCATGGCCAATTCCACCGAGGAAAAGAAGCCCTTCAACCTGTCGCGCTGGGCGATAGGCCATCCGAGCATCGCGCGCTTCCTGTTCGGGCTGATCATCATCGCCGGCGCCCTCGGGCTCATGCGCATGGGCCAGAGCGAGGACCCGGAATTCACCTTCCGCGTCATGGTCGTGCAGGCGATCTGGCCCGGCGCCTCGATCGAGGAGATGCAGGACCAGGTGGTCAACAAGATCGAGCGCAAGCTGCAGGAGACGCCGCATCTCGACTGGGTGAAGTCCTACACCCGCGCCGGCAGCGCCATCATCACCGTGCAGGTGAAGGGCGACACCGACGCCGCCGAGGTCAAGGACGCCTTCTACCAGGTGCGCAAGAAGGTCGGCGACATCTCGGCCGAGTTGCCGCAGGGCCTGATCGGACCGTTCTTCAACGACGAGTTCGGCGACACCTTCATCACGCTGCATTCGATCAGCGGCGACGGCTACAGCTATCCGGAACTGAAGAAGTTCGCCATCCAGGCGCGCGACGTGCTGCTGACCACGCCGGGCGTCGAGAAGGCGGTCATCCTCGGCGACCAGCCGCAGCGCATCTACATCGAGGTGTCGTCCAAGGCGCTGGCCGAGCGCGGCCTGACGCTGAACGACCTGCGCAACACCATCGCCGGCCAGAACAACATCGACGCGGCGGGCACCGTCGACACCGGCACGCGCTCGGTGCGCATCTCGGTCGAGGGCGATCTCAGCAAGGCTTCCGACATCCGCGAACTCAGGCTGCGCGCCGGCAACCAGGTGACCAGGCTCGGCGACATCGCCACAGTGACTGCGGGCCTCGAAGACCCGTATTCGCGCAAGTTCCGTTACAACGGCAAGGACAGCGTCCAGGTCGGCGTGGTGATGGCCAAGGGCTTCAACGTCACCGACGTGGGCAAGGCGGTGGAGGCGACCTACGAACGCTTCGAATCGACGCTGCCCTACGGCGTTTCGGTCGACCAGATCTCCAACCAGCCCGAGGTGGTGACCGAGGCGGTCGGCGAGTTCATGAAGGCGCTGGTCGAGGCGCTGCTGATCGTGCTCGTCGTGTCGTTCCTGTCGATCGGCTGGCGCTCGGGCCTGGTGATCGCGATCACCATCCCGCTGGTGCTCGCCGCCACCTTCGCCATCATGTACGAGCTCGGCATCGACCTGCAGCGCATCTCGCTGGGCGCGCTCATCATCGCGCTCGGCCTGCTGGTCGACGACGCGATGATCGTCATCGAGATGATGGAGCGGAAGCTCGAGGAGGGGCTGGTCAAGATCGAGGCGGCGAGCTTCGCCTATTCGTCGACGGCCTTCCCGATGCTGACCGGCACGCTGATCACCACGGCCGGCTTCATTCCCGTCGGCTTCGCCGAATCGACGGCGGGCGAATATGTGCGCTCGCTGTTCTACGTCGTGGGCATTGCGCTGGTGACGTCGTGGTTCGTGGCGGTGTACTTCACGCCGTGGCTGGGCAACATGATCCTCAAGCAGCGCAAGCACGCCGGCAGCCACCACGACGTGTTCGACACCCGCTTCTACCGCCGCCTGCGTTCGACGGTCGGCTGGGCGGTGCGCCACCGCATCATCGTGCTGGCGCTGACGCTGGTCGCCTTCTTCGGCTCTCTCTTCGCCTTCCAGTTCATCCCGCAGAACTTCTTCCCGCAGTCGTCGCGTCCGGAAATCCTGGTCGACCTCTGGCTGCCGGAAGGCACCAGCATCACGGAAGTGGAGAAGCAGGCCGAGGCGCTGGAAGCCAGGATGATGGACGATCCGGACAAGAAGTTCATCGCCACCTTCATCGGCGAGGGCGCGCCGCGCTTCTTCCTGCCGCTCGACCAGCAGCTGCGCAACCCGAACTACGCCCAGCTGCTCGTGATGGCCAATGACGAGCCGGCGCGCGAACGGCTGATCGCCAAGATGCGCACGATCCTGGCCGAGGACTTCCCCTCGGTGCGCGGCAAGGTCGACCGCCTGTTCCTCGGGCCGCCCACGGGCTGGCCGGTGCAGCTGCGCGTCATGGGCCCGGACCGGGCCGAGGTGCGCCGCATCGCCGACCAGGTGAAGGCGAAGTTCGCCGAGACCCCCGAGCTCGGCGCCATCCACGACGACTGGCTGGAGCCGGTGCCGGCGATGAAGCTGGTGGTCGACCAGGACCGGGCGCGGGCGCTGGGCGTGACCTCGCAGCGCATCCGCCAGATGCTGCAGGCGACCATGTCGGGCGCGCCGCTCGACGACTTCCGCGACGGCGAGGAGACGGTGTCGATCGTCGCCCGCGAGCCGGAGGCCAACCGGCACCTGCTGTCGGCGGTCGATTCGGTCTACATCCCGACCGACTTCGGCGGTTTCGTGCCGCTGTCGCAGGTCGCCAAGGTGGTGCCGGTTATGGAGCAGGGCATCGAATGGCGCCGCGACCGCCTGCCGACGATCACCGTCAGGGCGACCCTGCCGGACGACATCCAGCCGAACGACGTGACGATGAAGCTGTTCAACGATCTGAAGCCGCTGCGCGACAGCCTCGCCTCCGGCTACAAGGTCGAGATCCAGGGCGGCGCCGAGGATGCCGCCGAGAGCCAGGCCTCGATCGCCGCCAAGGCGCCGATCATGCTGCTCGTCATCGTGCTGCTGCTGATGGTGCAGCTGCAGCACTTCGGCAAGTCGATGCTGGTGCTGGCGACGGGTCCGCTGGGCATCATCGGCGCGGCGGCGGCACTGCTGATCTCGGGCGCGCCCTTCGGCTTCGTCGCCATCCTGGGCGTGATCGCGCTGCTCGGCATCATCATCCGCAACTCGATCATCCTGGTCGACCAGATCGACCAGGACATCGCCGCCGGCATAGAGCGCTCCGAGGCGATCGTGGGGGCGGCGGTGCGCCGCTTCCGGCCGATCATGCTGACGGCGATGACGGCGGTGCTGGCGCTGATCCCGATCTCGCGCGGCGTGTTCTGGGGGCCGCTCGCCTATGCGATGATGGGCGGCATCCTGGTGGCGACGGTACTGACCATCCTGGTGCTGCCCGCGGGCTACGCCCTGTTCTTCGGCCGCGAGCCGAAGAAGGCCGGGAGCGAGCCCGCAGAGGGCGCGGGCGGCAACGTCGCCGAGATCCCGCACCGGCCGGCGCTGGCGGCCGAGTAGGCCGGCCCGCTGCCGACAGATCCGAAAGGCCGCCCCCGGGGCGGCCTTTTCATTTGCCGATCCCGGGTGCCCGCAGGTGGCGGCCGTCCCGGTGCGGCGTCAGTGCCTGCATCGACATGATGGAGAGGCAGCCGGCGTTCGACGGCGCATTTCCCCGGCCAGACGCGCGCCTATTTCGCCGCGACCACGGCAAGGTTGGCCGCGAGGTCGGCCGGGCCGATGCCGACCAGCTCGCGGTAGCGGTCCGGGTCGGTGGCGCCTTCGGTGACGATGAGCAGAACACGGGAGTTGCGGTCGAGGCCGATGGCCTGGCGCATTTGCGGATCGCGGGCGGCGCGGAACACCCCGGCCATGCCGGCCGCGCCGCTCTCGCCGGCGACGACGACGGGATCATGGCCGAGCGGGCGGGCGAGCCGGTTCATGACCTCGACGGCGTCCTCGTCCTCGACGGTCATGAAGGCGTCCGCCGTGCGCGCCAGGATGCGCCAGGCCAGCAGCGACGGCTCGTAGCATTCGAGCATCGCCATGACTGTCGGCTCGCCGTGCTGGAGCTTGACCGGGCGGCCGGCGCGCGCGGTCTCGAAGATGCAGGCGGCGCGGGCCGGGTCGACGACGACGAAGGTCGGGCGTTGATCGCCGAAGCGGCAGGCGAGATAGGCGGCAGTGGCCGCGGCGACGCCGCCGACGCCGGCCTGGACGAAGACATGGGTCGGCGGTGCGGGCAGCCTGTCCAGCGCCTCGCGCATGATCGCGGTGTAGCCCTGCATGACCAGTCCGGGGATGCGCTCGTAGCCCGGCCACGACGTGTCGGAGACGACGCTCCAGCCGTTCGCCGCGCAGACGCGGGCGGATTCTGTGACGGAATCGTCATAGGTGCCGGCGACGCGTACCATTTCGGCGCCGTAGCGGGCGATGGCCTCGACGCGGGCGTCGCTGACGCCGCCATGGACGAAGATCACCGAGCGGGCGCCGACCAGCTGCGCCCCTTGCGCGACCGAGCGGCCGTGGTTGCCGTCGGTGGCACAGCCGAATGTCATGGCCGCCGAGATTTTTGCCACTTCGGGGCTGTGCAACTCGCCGATGCCGACCGGGCGGCCGAGTTCCCTTTTCGCCTCTTCCAGCACCAGGCGGATGACCGCATGGGCGCCGCCGAGCGCCTTGAAGCTGCCGAGGCCGAGGCGGTAGCCCTCGTCCTTGAGATGGATGGCGCCGATGCCGAGCTCGGCGGCGAGCGCGGGCAAGGCGCGCAGCGGCGTGGCGCGGTTGTTCGGCCGGTGCGACAGGAAGCGCGCCACCGTCTCGGCGGCCTCGACGCCGAGGGTATCGGCGTCTTCCGGCATGAGCGGCTGGCGATGATCGGGGTGCTGGTTGCGGATGAGCATGGTTTCGGCCTCCTGTGTCGGCGCATTGATATTGCAAGCGAGGCGAGAAAGGCGCTCTATTCCGATGGCTGTCGTGCAAGTTTGTTTCGTGGGGTGGCGGTGGCGACGGAACTCGATGCGTTCGACCTGAAGATTCTTTCGATCCTGCAGCAGGACAACACGACGCCGCAGCGCGAGATCGGCGCGGCGGTGAACCTGTCGGCGCCGGCGGTGCAGCGGCGCATCAAGCGTATGGAGGAGGTGGGCGCGATCGCCGCCAACGTCGCTGTCGTCGATCCCGACAAGGCGGGGCGGCCGATCACGATCATCGTCGAGATCGCGGTGGAGAGCGAGCGTGTCGACCTGCTCGACGCGGTCAAGGCGAGCTTCGCCGCCGCGCCCGAGGTGCAGCAATGCTACTACGTCACCGGCGAGGCCGATTTCGTGCTGGTGGTGACGGTTACGTCGATGGCCGAATACGAGGCGCTGACCCGGCGGCTGTTCTTCGCCAATCCCAACATCAGGCGCTTCCGCACGCTGGTGGCCATGGACCGGGTCAAGGTCGGGCTGAGCGTGCCGCTGGGATGAGAACCCGCCCGCCACGGGGCGGACGGGTTCTTGCCGCGTTCGCGACGATCGCTATTTCTTGACCGGCGCGTTCATCGCCCAGGCGACGCCGAACGGGTCGCGCAGCTGGCCCCAGCGGTCGCCCCAGAACATGACGTCGAGCGGCACGACCACCTCGCAGCCGGCCTCGACGGCGCGCTTCCACCAGGCGTCGATGTCGTCGCCGAGGATGAGCTGCATGGTGTAGCCCTGCGCCTTTTCGTGCGGGTGGCCATGCTCGGGATAGGCATCGCACAGCATCAGAGACGAGCCGTTGACGTAGAGGTGGACGTGCATCGAGCGGCCGTTCTCGTCCGGCGGGTAGGCGAAGACCTGCTCGGCACCGAAGGCGCGCTTGTAGAATTCGGCCGCCTTGAATGCGCCGTCGACCTGGAGATAGGCGATCAGGCCGCCAAGGACCTTGGGGGAGGGATATTCGACTTTCTGAGCTTCCGACATTTCTTTCTCCATTCCTCGCATGAAGCCGATCGCCGCGATGTGCGGCGCATGTTCCGGGCATCGTCGGCCACCATCGCCGATGCCTCGCCTTGAAGACGAACGACTCCAGCCGAAGCCGACATGGCCGGCGAAGATTTTTCGGCGTCGGTCGAAAGCAGGCTGGAGGCGTGCCGCGATGGCATTACCCCCACCCCTAACCCCTCCCCACAAGGGGGAGGGGGACCTTGCTGCGTTCCCGCCTCGCGAATACATGGTGGTTGTGTGCGTCAAGTTCTGCAAATTGGGGCGGCCTTGAAGCTGGTCATGCGGCTTGTCGCAGAGCGAGCTTCTTG